>NZ_QSIG01000017.1:0-69638 GCF_003468525.1 Prevotella sp. AM34-19LB
ATATAGAGACTTACTTCCCGACCGATGGAAAAAGCAGTAGCAGCATTTGTTTAATCAGCTGTTACTGCTTTTTTTTGATTATGCAAGGTATAAACGCGGAGCCGCTTACGATTTTCACAGATTTTCCAGGTGAAGAGTGGTGAAGAGTCGAGCGCAACTCTTCACCCGTGCAAATTCCTTAAATACAAGCATTTATACCACATTCGTGAAGAGTGAAGAGTGTTTTTGAAAGTGGCGTACTATTACGACGGATGGCAAAGAAGGAGCAATTTACATTTCAAGTTTCTCAAAAGAGGGAAATGATTGAAGTTAAAGAAGTTATCACTCCCTCTTACTTCCCTAACTTAACTTCCCCACTTTTTCTAGCTGTACGGGAGAAGTTTTCCGCGAAAAGTTTTGGAGATTAGGAGATAAAGTATTATCTTTGCCATCAGATTCAAAAACGAATAATCAAACTGAGTTATGATAGTAAGACCAAAGCGCATTTATCGCAAGCGCATACCATACGGTATGCAGAATTTTGAGGATGTCATCAAAGAGGATTGTTACTATGTGGACAAGACTCCTTTCATAGAGCAAATAGAAGAATCCAACAAGTATTTCTTCTTCATTCGCCCTCGCCGTTTCGGCAAGACACTCACCCTCTCCATGCTTGAGAATTACTATGATATCAACAAGAAAGACAAGTTTGAGGAAATCTTTGGCAAGCTTTACATCGGGCAGAATCCTACACCAGAGCATAATACTTATCTCATCATCCGCCTCAATTTTGCCGAGGTGGCAGCAGGATTGGACGATTATAAGGATGGACTGGACAACCATTGTCGCCTTGTATTCAATTTCTTCTGCGACATCTATGCACATATTCTTCCTGCTGATACCAAGGAAGGATTGGAAAAGGAGCCTGATGCGGTATCCAAGTTGAGGTTTCTTTGCCAGAAGTGCCAGGAGGTAGATAAGAAGATTTATCTCTTCATCGATGAGTACGACAACTTCACCAACATGATTCTTGCCCATGAGGAGCATCTTATGAGGTATCGCAACCAGACCCACGGAGAGGGATACTTGCGCCAGTTCTTCAACACCATCAAGGGTGCGGCTGGCAATACCCTGGGCAGAGTGTTCGTCACAGGAGTAAGCCCTGTGACCATGGATGACCTGACCAGCGGATTCAACATCGGAACCAACTATTCCCTAAGCCCAAAATTCAATGAGATGACGGGATTTACCGAGGAAGAAGTGAAAGAGATGCTGGATTATTACGGCAGCGTACTGCCGTTCAATCATACCACCGATGAGCTAATCAAGGTGATGAACCCATGGTACGACAACTATTGCTTTGCCGAGGAGAGGTATGGTGAGACCACCATGTACAACTCGGTGATGGTACTCAACTTCGTAGACAACTATATTGACAACGAATACCAAATTCCGAAGAGAATGGTGGAGACCAACATCCGCATCGACTATGACAAGTTGCGAATGCTCATCCGCCACGACAAGGAGTTCGCCCATGACGCCAGCATCATCCAGCAGTTGGTAACCCAGGGATTCGTGACAGGTACGCTCAATGAGAACTTCCCTGCCGAGCGAATCAACGACCCAGACAACTTCCTCAGCCTGCTGTTCTACTTCGGCATGGTGACGATAGACGGAACATACAAGGGTGAGACCAAGTTCATCATCCCGAATGAGGTGGTGCGTGATCAGATGTACACCTACCTGCTCGACACCTACAAGGAGAACGACTTGGTATATGATAGATATAACAAGGGAAAACTGGAGAGCAAACTGGCATACGATGGGCAATTCAAGCCATACTTTGAGTATATCGCCGACTGCCTGAAGAAGTATTCCTCCCAGCGAGACAAGCAGAAGGGAGAGGCTTTCGTACATGGCTTCACTCTGGCGATGACGAGCCAGAACAAATTCTATCGCCCTATCTCTGAGCTGGACAATGACGGCGGCTATGCCGACATCTTCCTCTCTCCGCTCTGTGACATCTACAAGGACATGGTGGATTCATACATCATTGAGCTGAAATATTGCAAGAGCCAGACCACAGATGAGCAAGTGAAAAAGCTCTTCGAGGAGGCTTCTGCTCAAATCTCCCGCTATGCGGAGAGTGATATGGTCAGAGAGGCGGTAAAGACCACAAAGCTCCACAAGCTGGTAGTTATCTACCGCGGAGCGGAAATGGTGGCTTGTGAGGAGATATAATTACCGGAAAAGAATAAAAGATTCGACAAAAAATAAAATGATGAAATGATGAAAGCAAAACATATCTCTTATCTTATCGCATGCATGCTCATGTTATGCAGCCTGAATACTCAGGCGCAGAATGCATTCCCCTACCCTGCGCTGCCTGATACGCTGCGCAGCGTAGAACAGCGCGCTACCTACCTCAGCGAGCACTACTGGGACAACTATCAGTTTGCTGATACTACCCAACTGAAAAACGAGGAGATTACAGAACAGGGATTCGTCAACTTCATCGATATCCTCGCCCGTTTCAACGACGAGATCGCCCAGAAAGGCATCAGCGCCTTCACTGCCAAGCTTACGCACAGAAGCCTGCCAAGGAGAAATTCGAGAGCCTGATAGAGCATTATTTCGACGACCCACAGTCGCCGATGAGAAACGACAGGGTATATAGCTTCTTCCTGGCGGAAATGAAGAAGTCGCCTTACTTCGATGAAGCGGAAAAGGAACGCATCGACTTCAAGTGGAAGGCGGCACGGAAAAACCTGCCAGGCACCAAAGCTACTAACCTCTCCTTCAAGCTGGAAGATGGAAAAATGCATCAGTTGACTGACTATCAGAATGAAAAGGTGATACTCTACTTCTATGATCCGGAATGCGAGAATTGCCACAAGGTTACGGCGTGGCTGAAAAAACAGACCATTCCTGCTGAATACAGAATGCTCAGAATCATTGCAGATGATCAGATTAGTGCTACTTACAGCATCAAGCGATGCCTACGATTTACTTATTAGACAAAGGAAACATCGTGGTTTTAAAGGACTGTACGCCGGAACTGCTCATCAGCGTAATCAATAACAATTAATAAAAAAAAACTAGACTGGTCGTCTGAGCGACGCTCAACTTATTATCATTTACATTTACATTTACTATTATTCAATTACATTATTTAATCACACTTTATTATATTTTCTATTCTACCTATTTATATTGAATCATAATCGTAAGGTATTGTATTGATCATATACCCTATCTTATTTCGCCTTTGAAGAGTCGTAATGCATATTGAACTCCTCGCGAGTGTGGTCGTTTCTCTTAACTACGATCACATAGTCACCATCCTTAACTATTCCAACCTTCGCAACAAGTGTGAAATAACCATACTTACCAGACTTGCCGTAATCGCCTGTCTCGGTGATGATAATCTTGTTGCCAACTAACTGAGAGTCAAACTTGATATTTGTGCCCTCATCGAAGATTACATTCTTGTGAGTCAACTGCAACTGACCACCAGAAAGAACCTTGCATACCAGCTTCTCGTTGTTCTCACCATTGATGTTAGAGGTTTCATTTACCTCAGCACCGGTTGTCTGTGAATAACTGAGCAGTGAGAAGTTTGACTTTGTTGTAACGGTGTTGACACGTGTTGTTGTATCGCCCGTCAAATCATCGTCAGCCGCACTGCAGCTTACTAAACCCAATGCCATCATACAAGTGATGACCATTCCAAAAAACTTTTTCATATTTTATCATTTACTAATTGTTATTCAATCATTTAAACCTGGTCTCCTCTTACAAGCATCTGCGGGGTTGCAGCACTCTGGAAGACTTCCAAAATAACCTTTCGGCCTAAATCATCTTTTACAATATACAAATGATATACAAGAATATTAAATGTACTTCTAACATTTGTTCGACTGCAAAATTAGAGAAAAAGTAATACGCTCCAAACTTTTTAAGTTAAATAATGTAAAGATACGGAACGTTCACGCACACAACGATTCTGTTACATAACAAAATGATAGAAAAGCGAAAGAGAGATGAAAGAAAGGCGAAAGAAAAGGGCAAGAGAGATGAAAGAAAAGGGCATTAAAAAAGCGGGAACCCCGAAGGATTCCCGCTATTATTTTGGGTTGATAAATCTCGAAGATTAGTCGAGGTTAGCCAACTTGTTGTCAGAATGAAGAACATCCTTGATCTTGTGGCTATAGAGGTCAACCATGTACTCACGAGCCTTACCGCAGTACTGACGTGGGTCGAAGTACTCTGGGTGAAGAGCAAATGTCTCACGAACACCTGCTGTGAAAGCAAGACGAGAGTCAGAGTCGATATTGATCTTGCAAACTGCGCTCTGAGAAGCCTTAGTCAACTGCTCCTCTGGGATACCAACTGCATCTGGCAACTTGCCTCCGTACTTGTTGATGATATCAACATACTCCTGAGGAACTGAAGAAGAACCGTGGAGAACGATAGGGAAACCAGGAAGCTGCTCCTCAACTGCTGCCAATACGTCGAATGCCAATGGAGGAGGAACGAGGTGACCAGTCTTAGGGTCACGTGTGCACTGCTCTGGCTTGAACTTGTAAGCACCGTGAGAAGTACCGATAGAGATAGCCAATGAATCAACACCTGTACGTGTAGCGAAATCAACAACCTCCTCAGGCTTTGTATAGTGAGACTCCTCAGCTACTACGTCATCCTCAACACCAGCGAGGACACCGAGCTCACCCTCTACAGTTACACCGAACTGATGAGCGTAATCAACAACCTTCTTTGTCAATGCAATGTTCTCCTCGTATGGAAGTGAAGAACCGTCGATCATTACAGAAGAGAAGCCGAAATCTACACAGCTCTTACATGTCTCGAAGCTATCACCGTGATCGAGGTGGAGAACGATCTCAGGATGGTTGCAACCCAACTCCTTAGCGTACTCTACAGCACCCTCTGCCATATAACGGAGCAAAGTAGGGTTAGCATACTTGCGAGCACCCTTAGATACCTGGAGGATAACTGGTGACTTCAAGTTTGAAGAAGCCTGGATGATAGCCTGGAGCTGCTCCAAGTTGTTGAAGTTGAAAGCAGGAACGGCCCAACCGCCCTTGATAGCTCTTGCGAACATTTCCTTAGTGTTCACAAGACCGATTTTCTTGTAATCTACTGCCATAATTGTTATTAATTTTATTGTTTAATGAAACATTCTATTCATTTTTATCTGGTGGATTCTAAACGCCCCCACCATAACCGAGTGCAAATTTAACTTTTTCTTTTGAGACAGCAAAAAATATGCTTACTTTTTCGTGTTACAAGCGAGTTAAAAAAGTTAATTCCCCCTTTTTAGTCGTCTAAAACCCCTTATTTGCTAATTGCACTTTGCAATTTGTACTCCCGAACGGCATAAGCCAAGACGATGAGGAAACCGATAAAAGGTACCACGAAAGGCAGGGTGACATGGGTGGTATCGGCGATCATTCCCATCAGCAGGAAGCCGCATCCACCTATCGGAGTCATCATCAGGAGCGAGGATGCCGACTTGGTGAGATTGCCCAATCCCGTGAGGGCGATGCTGAAGATGGTAGGGAACATGATTGCCTCGAAAAGATAGTTGCCCACCAGGGCTACCAGCGATACGATGCCCAGATCGCAAAGCACCAGTCCGATGCAGACCACGCTGCCCACGGCACAGATGAGAAGCATGGTGGTTGCCTGGATATGGCGCATGATCCAGCTGCCCAGGAATCTGCCTACCATGAAGAACGCCAGGGCAAGGGTGAGGACGAGAGAGGCGGTGCGGTCGCTCATCCAATGCATGCCGGTGACGAAATTGATGAAGTAGGAATTGATGGAGATCTCGGCTACCTCGTAGCTCAGGAGGGCCAAGAGACCGAAGACGAACATCCTGTGGTTGGCAAAGAGCTTGGCGATATTGCTGCCCTTCGCCTTGTCTTCCGTCGTCTGCTGGTGCTGGATTTCTGGCAGATCGACACGGGAGAACACCACGGCGATGGCAAGCACCAGAACGCCCAAGATGGCATAAGGTATGACCACATTGCCGCCCTGCTGCGTATCATTGAAGAGGAACTGACCGATGCAGAAGGTGGCAAAGATGCTGCCCAGTCCATTGAACGACTGCGAGAGGTTCAATCGGCTGGTAGCAGTCTCCCTGGCACCCAGTTCGGTAACGTATGGATTGGCGGCTGTTTCGAGGAACACCAGTCCGCATCCGATGACGAAGAGGCAGAAGAGGAAGGCAGAGAAGCTGCCTATCGCTGCCCCCGGAATAAAGAAGATGGCACCCAGACCGAAGAGCAGGAGGCCAAACACCACGCCCCGGCGATAGCCATACTTATTGATGAAGATGCCCGCCGGTATAGCCATAAGGAAATAGCCCAGATAGGTGGTTACCTGGATCATTGCCGACTGGGTGATACTGATGTGCAGGGCATTCTGGAAGTGCTTGTTGAGCACATCGAGAATGGCACGCGCGAAGCCCCACAAGAAGAAGAGCGACGTGATGAGAATGAACGGGACAAGATATTTCTTGTCGCTTACTGAATGGTTTTCTGTTTCTTGGTTCAACATTTTTTTATTCTATTTCTTTTTTACTGAACACTTTTTTATTCTTGATGCCGGCAGTGCCGGGAGCCTATTCCTGCGGATGCAGGACAGCTCCCTCCTGCTTCTTGCCATCCATCAGGATTCTGAGCGGACGGTCGAAGCGTACATGGCGCACATACTGCGTCTCTTCTACAGCCGGCATCGCATCCAATATCTCCTTGTTTACGAAGCCTCCCTCCCCGGTATTGGTATCTACCGTGAAATAGCCCACGCCGAAAGAGGTGAGGTTTTGGAAGAAGTGGGTGCCCTGACTCGGATCGATGTTGTAATTCTTCAAAGCCACCTCTACGATGACACGGGCGGCACTGATATGCGGCCACTTGACCGGTACGCCTAGGTAATGATCACTCGATCCCCAGCGGCCCGGACCTATCAGCACATAATTCTTGCCATCTGCCAGGAACTTGCGGTTGATGCGCTCGATATCATCGGCTACATAGAAATTGTTCATCGCCGAGAATTGGTCATCGTACTTCACATACACCACATCGGTGACATCCTCGCTGATGCCATGGCCCAGGGAGTTGTGGGAACGGAGCAGACAGTCGGCATCCGGTATCGCCCTGACATCCTCGTCGAGCATCTCCTTGGCATCCACGATCGGACGGATCTGGAGGAGATAGAAATCGCAGGTCTTGTCGGCATGGATATTGCAGGCAAACTCAATCTCCACCGGTCGGCGCATCGCCTCGGAACCGCACTTCATCGACATCTGCATGAGTTCCGGCAGGGGTACCACATCGTGCTGGAGCACTCCGGCAAAGGTGATGAGCTTGCGGCCGGTTTCATACACGCCGTCGTTGATGACCTGATCGTAAGGGTCGAAGGTAGAGGCGATGTAGTTGAGACTCTGGTCTTCTACCGCATCCTTCACACGGAGCTTGAGGATATTGAATCCGTCATCCACCTTGAAGTCATCGCCCACATGCTTCATGTCGAGAGCATAGAACTGGGTCTGGGTATCGCGCAGCGCCATCTCCGTCTCGGAAGTCTGCAGCACCTGATGCGGATGATACGGACAGACGCGGAGGGTCTGACCGCCATCCACGATATACTTACCCAATCCGAGGGCAAGACTGGCAATACCCTCCTCTGCCTCCTCATCGCCGATAGGATAATAGTTGAGCGAACGGAGCACGCCACTCATCGTAGGATAATAGCGGGTGCCGTAGTCCTTGCCCACCACCTCCTGCAGGATTACCGACATCTTCTCCTGGTCGATGACGTTGCGGGTGGCGGTCATGTATGCCTTGGAATCGCGATAGAACACCGAGGCATACACGCCCTTGATGGCGCAGGCGAGCATCTGCAGCATCTGATACTTATCCGCGAGATAAGGTATCATATAGGTGGAATAGATGCCGGCGAAAGGCTGATAGTGGGCATCCTCGAGCAGCGAACTGGAACGGATGGCGATAGGACTCTTCGTTGCCTCGAAGAAGGTGAAGAAGTCGGCTATCAGCGAATCGGGCAGCTGCGCATGGAGGAAGTGCTTCAGGATTTCATCATCGCTGGTATCGCTCAAAGCTATCGGATAGAGATTGTTGCTCATCATGAACTCGTCGAAGATATCGGTACAGAGCACCACGGTCTTCGGAATCTGCACGGTGGCATTCTCATACTGGTTGAACTCAGGATGGCGCTTGATGATGTTGTCGAGGAAGGCAAGTCCCCTGCCCTTTCCGCCCAGCGATCCTTCGCCGATGCGGGCAAAATGGGCATATTTATCGAACTTCATACGGTCGAACACGGCAACCACGCCCAGGTTCTTCATGTGACGGTACTGCACGATGGCATCGAAGATGATCTGTCGGTGGGCATCCACATCCTGCAGCTTCTCCCAGGTGACGTGCTTCAGGAAGGCGGAAACCGGGAAGATGGCACGGGCACAGAGCCAGCGGCTCATGTGGTTGCGGCTGATATGATAGAGCATCGAATCGTTGGGGATGTTGAAGATGTTATCCTGCAACTCCTTCAGACTGCGGATGCGCATGATTTCCTCGTGGTTTTTCGGATCGCGGAAGATGAAATCGCCGAAGCCCATGTGCTCCTCCATCAGGCGACGGAGATCCACACTCATCTTCTTGGAGTTCTTATCTACAAAGCGGAATCCCTCGGCTTCTGCCTTGGCACGGTTGTCGCTCTCGGAACTCTCGATGATGAGCGGCACGAACGGATCGGTCTTGCGGATGTAACGGAAAAGGCGCAATCCGGCATCAGGACATTTCTCACGTCCGAAGGTATCGGTGCCGTGCTCGGGATTCGCCTCCTGCTCCACCTCGTTGCCGAAAGCCTTGGCAGCACTCTTCAACGGGAACCGGGCATCGCTGATGACACCCAGGGTGTTGTTGGAATACTTATCGTAGAGTTTCTGCGCCTCTTCGTAGGTACGGGCGAGCACCACCTTCGGACGGCCACGCATTCGCATCGTGGCAGCATGGCGGTTGAGGGCTTCCTTGGAAAAATTCTTGCTCTGCTCGAGGATATAGTTGTAGAGGTTGGGCAGGATGGAACTGTAGAAGCGCACGGAGTCTTCTACCAGGAGTATCATCTGTACACCTGCCTCCCGGATATCGTGCTCCAGGTTCATCTTATCCTCAATGAGCTTGATGATGGAGAGGATGAGGTTGGTGTTGCCCAGCCAGCAGAATACGTAATCGAAGATGCTGAGGTCTTCGTTCTCCATTCGCTTGGTAATGCCGTGGGAGAACGGGGTGAGTACCACGCAGTGGATATTCGGGAACTTGCCCTTGATATCGCGCGCCACATCGAAGGCATCGTTGTCGGCATTGCCCGGCATACAGATGACGAGGTCGATGACGGTGGAGCGCAGCACCTGGGCTGCCTCTTCGGTGGTTGAGACCTGGGTGAAGGTTGGGGGGTAACGGAGACCCAGCTCCATATACTCATTATATATCTTCTCCTCGATGCGTCCATCATCTTCTAGCATGAACGCATCGTAAGGGTTGGCTACAATCAAGACATTGTAGATACGTCGCATCATGAGATTGACAAATGATACGTCTTTCAAATAGAACTTATTCCACTCTTGGGGTACATTATTTTCCATATGTGTAGCGAATTATAGTGCAAAGATACTGATTTTCTGAGATTTTCTTGCATTTTTCATCATTTTTTTATATATTTGCAAGCAAAATATCGAGAAGTTATGAAAAGAAGATTATTTATCATAGCATTATTGAGTACATTTCTGAGTACATTATCATGCATCCCATGCTGCGGCCAGAAGCATCAGCGTGGCAAGGCATCCTATTACTCTAAACGTGCCACGGGTGCCAGGTCGGCAAGTGGACAGAGAATCCACCATGACAGTCTAACGTGTGCACACCGTTATTATCCCTTCGGCACGATGCTGAAGGTTACGAATCTGAGAAATGACAAGAGTGTAATCGTTGAAGTGATCGACCGTGGTCCGTTCGGAAGGGGAAGAATCATCGACCTTTCCTGGGCTGCCGCGAAAGAAATCGACATGATTTCGCAGGGTGTGGCTACGGTGAAGGTAGAAAGACTGGATAACCCTGTTCCTTTCAAGCCTGAGGATAGCAAGCTCCCGAAGATAGATTTCGAAATGGCTGAGTTTGAACCCGACCATTATTCGAAAAGAAGGAAAAGGCAAGGGAAAAGGCTGAAGTCAAGGTCGAGGCAAAGGAAAAAGCTAAAGCCAAGGTCGAAGCAAAGGAAAAAGCCCCTCATCATCGCCATGCGCCCTGAAAGGGCAAAAGCCCTAGCACCAACACGCCCTGAAAGGGCAGAAGCTCCTAGCCCAGGGCAACACCCTGGGTAAACCAGCGATGTACAATACGCCCTGAAAGGGCAAAAGCTTTATACTCCCCCGAAAAAAGAAAAAAGCAAGAACCAGCAATCAAGCCGTTTCTTGCTTTTTTGATTTTATGTTGCAACTACTAGGGGATTATTATCTCTTGGTAGGGATATTGAATTCATTGACCTTGGAAATGGATTTGCCCTCATGAATCACACTCACACAGAACCGTGCCATTCCATCCTTTAACTTTCTATCCGCTTTCACCATTGCGGTGTACCGAACACCCGATCCTGGGGAAATCTTCTCGACATGGATACTAGGCGAAATGAAGATATGCTTGTTTCCGGTGGTTTCAACCACGGTTGGAACAACATCGTAAACCGGCTCATGACCTCGGTTGACAATCTCGAATATCACCTTGCAGGTTTCATTGCGATTCAAACAATTATCTTCGTTGTCATCAACAAACCGGGCATTAACAATCTCCAAGGTAGGAGAATAGGAGAATCGGGCACCAAGCTCCTCAACGGTAGCAGTCGGCATCGAAGTAGTAGGCTGCTGGGCACTGTAATCGCCGGTATAGTCCTTGCCCTTGAAATCATAGAGACGGTCATCACCCCCATTGTTGGAATCAAAGATCTCCGGATTATCAGTTACGGGAGTATTGCTGTAATCACTTCCGGAGCGCCGCTCTACTCTATCCTGCTTGTAAGCTGCTTTACGGTCAGCCTGCGCCTTATCTGCCTGACTTCCGATGACAGCACCTACAACAGCACCGCCAGCCATGCCGATGATGGTTCCCATATCAGAACCTCTAGGTCCACCAGATAATCCACCGATAGCAGAACCGAGAATGGAGCCGATGGAACCTCCAGCGTAGGCTCCACTGCCAGTATATGTATCGCAACTGCTCATCACCAGCGAAGAACAGAGCATTAAAAGTATCACCTTTTTCATAACCCTATCATTTAATTCTGCTGCAAAAGTACAACTATTTATTGAAAACATCAAGAAAGAATCCCTAAATAACGTTAGGGAATCCCCTAAATCCGGAAAAGCAGAACTATCAAACTAAAAAAAAAAGCGCCTCTGTCTAACGACAGAAGCGCTTAAATATAGTGAGATCTTTTGTAACTTATTCAGCTGCGGCCTCTTCAGTTGCAGGTGCCTCAGTTGCAGGAGCCTCCTCAGCCTTAGTTGCCTTACGACTACGACGAGTCTTCTTAGCAGCAGCCTTAGGAGTCTTAGCCATGTTCTCATCAAAGTCAACAAGCTCGATGAAAGCGATCTCAGCTGCGTCACCCTGACGGGTACCCAACTTGATAACGCGAGTGTAACCACCAGGACGGTTAGCTACTTTCTCAGCTACCTCACCGAAGAGAGCCTTCACAGCGTACTTGTTCTGAAGATAACGGAAAACAACACGACGTGATGTAGTAGTATCATTCTTTGAACGTGTGATCAGTGGCTCAACATACTTCTTAAGAGCCTTTGCCTTTGCGAGGGTCGTAGTGATTCTTTTGTGCTCACTCAAGATAAGTGATGCAGCCATGTTAGCCAACATCGCGTTACGATGAGAAGCAGTACGACCTAAATGGTTGAATTTCTTATTGTGTCTCATTTTAATTTTTGTTCTTTTTGGACAAAGGATGCATTAAGCATCCTTGTCTAATTTATACTTTGAAATATCTGTTCCAAAAGACAGATTCAGACTCTCGAGCAAATCATCAAGCTCTGAGAGCGATTTCTTACCGAAGTTGCGGAACTTCAAGAGGTCAGTCTTGTTAAACTGAACCAAATCACCCAAGGTATCTACATCAGCTGCCTTTAAGCAGTTGAGCGCACGAACACTGAGGTTCATATCTACGAGACGAGTCTTGAGCAACTGGCGCATATGAAGAACCTCCTCATCAAACTCCTGGTTGGTATCCTGATCAGGACTCTCCAGGGTAATCTTCTCATCAGAGAAGAGCATGAAGTGATAGATAAGGATCTTCGCAGCCTCTTTCAGCGCATCCTTAGGACTAATGGAACCATCTGTTGTAACTTCGAGTACGAGCTTGTCATAGTCGGTCTTCTGTTCAACACGATATGGCTCAACCGCATACTTTACGTTACGGATAGGGGTGTAGATGGAATCGATTGGGAGAACGTTAACGTCTGTGCAGAATTGACGATTCTCATCAGCAGGCACGTATCCACGTCCCTTATTAATTGTCAGATCAATCTGCATCGAAGCTTTGGAGTCTAAATGACAAATCACCAAATCAGGGTTTAACACTTCAAATCCAGTCAGATACTTGCCTATATCACCAGCCTTGAATTCTGTAGAATTCTCAACGGTGATACTAACTTTCTCATTCTCGAATTCTTCTACTACTTGCTTGAATCGAACTTGCTTGAGATTCAAGATAATGTTGGTAACATCTTCCTTTACACCAGGCACAGAAGAGAACTCGTGCTCAACACCCGCGATGCGGATGGTGTTCACAGCGTAACCCTCCAATGATGAAAGGAGAATGCGGCGCAAGGCGTTACCGATGGTAACACCAAAGCCAGGCTCCAACGGACGGAACTCGAACTTTCCGAACTGGTTGTCAGCCTCCAGCATTACTACTTTATCAGGTTTTTGAAATGCTAATATCGCCATTAATTTAATGATTTATTTAGAGTACAACTCAACGATTAACTGCTCCTTAATATTCTCTGGAATGTCAGCACGCTCTGGCTTGTGCAAGAACTTGCCACTCTTAGAATTATCGTCCCACTCAATCCATGGGTACTTGCTATGATTGAAACCAGCAAGTGCTGCCTCGATAACCTCGAGAGACTTAGACTTCTCACGAACGGCAACTACCATACCTGGCTTAACTGCAAATGAAGGGATATTAACTACCTTGCCATCAACAGTGATGTGCTTGTGACCCACCAACTGGCGTGCAGCAGCACGAGTAGGAGCGATACCAAGACGGAATACCACGTTGTCGAGACGGCACTCGAGATTCTGGAGCAGAACCTCACCAGTAATACCATCAGCCTTAGCAGCCTTCTCAAACATATTACGGAACTGACGCTCTAATACACCGTAAGTGTACTTAGCCTTCTGCTTCTCTGCCAACATGACACCGTACTCAGACATCTTGCGACGACGGTTGTTGCCATGCTGTCCAGGAGGGAAGTTTCTCTTGGACAAAACTTTGTCTGCGCCGAAGATTGGCTCACCAAAACGACGCGCAATTTTAGATTTCGGACCTATATATCTAGCCATAATATTTATAAAATGCTATATTGTTTGTATCAATGAATGCAATTATACACGACGACGCTTTGGAGGGCGACATCCGTTGTGTGGTAATGGAGTTACGTCAACGATCTCAGTTACCTCGATACCTGCACCGTGTACGGCACGGATAGCAGACTCACGACCGTTACCTGGACCCTTTACGTATGCCTTAACCTTGCGAAGACCAAGGTCGAAAGCTACCTTTGCACAATCCTCTGCAGCCATCTGAGCAGCATAAGGAGTGTTCTTCTTAGAACCACGGAAACCCATCTTACCAGCTGAAGACCAAGAGATAACCTGACCCTCGTTGTTAGCAAGAGATACAATGATGTTGTTGAATGAGCTATGTACGTGAAGCTGACCGATTGCGTCAACACGTACGTTTCTCTTCTTAGATGTTGCTTTTTGCTTTGCCATAATTAATTTCCTCCTTAGAATTACTTAGTAGCCTTCTTCTTATTAGCAACAGTCTTCTTCTTACCCTTGCGAGTACGAGCATTATTCTTTGTGCTCTGACCGCGAACTGGAAGACCATTACGATGTCTAACTCCACGATAGCAACCAATATCCATCAGTCGCTTAATGTTCATCTGGATCTCTGAACGGAGATCACCTTCAACCTTGAACTCAGCGCCGATAATTTCACGGATCTTGGCTGCCTGATCGTCAGTCCACTCGCTGACTTTCAGGTCACGGCTTACACCTGCCTTATCCAATATCTTTGCTGAACTACTTCGACCGATACCATAGATATAGGTCAATGCGATTTCGCCACGCTTATTCTGGGGCAAATCTACTCCAACAATTCTTATTGCCATTGTTTAATAAAAAATTAAAAAATTAATACTTTGCGTTAAAAGCGGTGCAAAAGTACAACTTTTTTTTTAAATAGCCATACTTTTACAGAACTTTAACATTAGCCCTGACGCAATTTCATCTTAGGGTTCTTCTTGTTGATAACGAAGAGACGACCCTTACGACGTACGATCTTGCAATCAGCTGAACGCTTCTTCAATGATGCTCTTGTCTTCATAACCTTATATGTGATAATTATTTGTATCTAAAAACAATTCTACCCTTAGTCAAGTCGTATGGACTCATTTCCACCTTCACCTTATCACCAGGTAAAATCTTAATGTAATGCATTCTCATCTTACCAGAGATGTGGGCAGTAATGTCAACACCATTCTCCAATTCAACGCGGAACATAGCATTTGATAATGCCTCTACAATTGTTCCATCTTGCTCAATAGCGGCCTGTTTTGCCATAATTAAATTTTTTGTCCTTCTAAATGTTCAACTTCTACGAATGAAGATAAAATTTCAGCTTTACCTTTTCGAACAACAATTGTATGCTCAAAATGAGCAGCTGGTTGACGATCTCTAGTAACTATGCTCCACTTGTCGGGGAGCAAGCCAATTTGACGGTCGCCCATTGTTATCATCGGCTCTATAGCCAAGCACATACCTTCCTTTAACAGAATGCCGGAACCACGACTGCCGTAATTACGAACAGGAGGATCCTCGTGCATAGCCCTGCCAATGCCATGACCTGTTAGCTCTCGTACTACACCATAGCCATATTGCTGGCAATGTGTCTGTACGGCGTAACCAATATCACCCAAATGCTTTCCTGCCACAGCCTGTTCGATACCCAGGTACAAAGATTCTTTAGTTACCTTAAGGAGTTGTTGAACATTGGAAGATATCTCTCCAACAGCGAAAGTATAGCAACTGTCACCGTTGAAACCTTCTAAAAGGGTGCCGCAGTCGATGGAGATAATATCACCATCCTTCAGCACGTCCTTCTCACTAGGAATACCATGTACTACTACATCATTGATGGAAGTACATATACTAGCGGGAAAAGGCTCTCCATAAGGATTAGGAAAATTCTTGAACGTTGGAATCGCACCGTGATCACGGATGAACTCCTCAGCTACCCTATCCAAATGGAGAGTCGTTACACCTGGTTTTATATGTTTACCTAATTCCGCAAGCGTTGCACCAACAAGTAGGTTAGCCTTGCGCATCAGGTTAATTTCATCCTCTGTCTTCAGAAATATCTGCATTTCAAAAGATAAAGATTAATATGCAGCAACACCACCCTGACGAGTATGGCCTGAATTGAGAAGACCATCATAGTGGCGCATAAGCAAATGACTCTCGATCTGCTGCAATGTGTCGATCACAACACCTACCAAAATCAACAGAGAAGTACCTCCGAAGAATTGTGAGAAGGCCTGCTGCACATCAAGAAGTCCTGCAAGAGCTGGCATAATCGCAATAAATGCTATAAATAATGAACCTGGTAAAGTAATACGAGACATTACGGTATCAATGTACTCAGCAGTATCCTTACCTGGCTTAACGCCTGGAATGAAACCATTGTTACGCTTCATATCCTCTGCCATCTGAGTTGGGTTCAATGTAATCGCAGTATAGAAATATGTAAACGCAATCACGAGGGTTACGTAGATTACATTATAAAGTAAACTGCGGTTATCCATCAGCTGCTGCACAACGCTGCTTGCATTTTCAGACTGGTAGCGAACTACTGCCAATGGAATAAACATCAAGCCTGAGCAAAGATGATAGGCATTACGTTGGCTGCGAAAAGCTTCAATGGGATGTACTGACGTGCACCGCCATACTGCTTGTTACCAACCAAGCGCTTAGCGTACTGAACCGGAATCTTACGAGTACCCTGTACCAGAAGAATTGAGGCACAAACTACAGCGTAGAGAATGAGAATCTCAACAATGAACATGATCAAACCACCACCTGAGATAGCCTGCAAACGAGAGGTCATCTCCTGTACGAATGCCTGAGGCAAACGAGCGATGATACCAATCATAATGATGAGAGAGATACCATTACCAACTCCCTTATCCGTGATACGCTCACCAAGCCAGAGAATAAACATACTTCCTGCTGCAAGGATGATAGTAGCTGGAATCATAAAGACTGTCCAGCTAATACCCGTTGCCAAAGCGTTAGCAGCCTGCATCTTCAAATTCAGAAGGTAACTAGGAGCCTGAAAGACCAGGATGGCTACTGTCAGGACTCTAGTGTACCATTGTATTTTCTTGCGACCGCTCTCGCCCTCGCGCTGCATCTTCTGGAAGTAAGGTACAGCGACAGCAAGAAGCTGCATAACAATTGAAGCTGAGATATAAGGCATAATTCCCAATGCGAAGATAGACGCATTAGAAAATGCACCACCAGAGAACATGTCCAAAAGCGACATAAGACCGCCTGAGGTCTGCGACTGCAATTTTTCCAACATGCTCGGATTGATACCCGGAAGTACCACAAACGAGCCAAAACGGTAAATAGCCGTAAACAGAAGAGTAATGAGGAGTCTCTGACGGAGGTCCTCAATCTTCCAACAGTTCTTTAGTGTCTCAATAAACTTTTTCATTACTTAGATTATAGTTGCGTTACCACCTACTGCCTTGATTGCTTCTTCGGCAGTCTTTGAGAAAGCATTAGCTTCAACTTCCAATTTTGCTGTGAGTTCACCGTTACCGAGAACCTTAACAAGCTCCTTACCATTGGTAAGACCAGCTGCCTTGAGTTCCTCAATACCGATCTTTGTAAGGTTCTTTGCTTCTGCAAGAGCCTGAAGAGTTGAAAGGTTTACTGCGAAGTACTCCTTATGGTTGATATTCTTGAAACCAGCCTTTGGAACACGACGCTGCAATGGCATCTGACCACCTTCGAAACCAATCTTTCTCTTATAACCAGAACGAGCCTTGGCACCCTTGTGACCACGTGTAGAAGTACCACCGAGACCAGAACCTGGACCACGACCAATACGACGACGTGAATGGGTAGAACCTGCAGCAGGTTTCAAATTATTTAATTTCATAATCGTTCCTAATTTTTTGAGATTAATTAATCAACTACACTTACGAGGTGATGAACCTTACGGATCATACCACGGTTGCTAGGAGTATCCTCTACCTCAACAACCTGAGAAATCTTGCGGAGACCCAGACAAGCGAGTGTACGCTTCTGATCAACTGGAGCACCGATCTTACTCTTAATCTGCTTGACTTTAATTGTTGCCATATTCGATAAATCCTAATTAACCGTTAAATACTTTATCCATACTGATACCACGCTCACCTGCTACAGTGTAAGCATCACGCATCTCTGCGAGAGCAGCGATAGTAGCCTTTACCAGGTTGTGGGCATTTGATGAACCCTTAGACTTTGCAATAACGTCCTTGATACCTACGCTCTCAAGAACAGCACGCATAGCACCACCGGCCTTCAAACCAGTACCGGCAGCAGCTGGCTTGATGAGAACCTTAGCACCACCGAAAGCTGTCTCAACCTCGTGAGGTACTGTACCCTTGAGTACAGGAACCTTAACCAAGTTCTTCTTAGCAGCCTCAGTACCCTTAGCAATAGCAGCTGTAACCTCACCTGCCTTACCAAGACCGTAACCGATAACACCGTTACCGTCACCTACAACGACGATAGCAGCGAATGTGAAAGTACGACCACCCTTGGTAACCTTAGTTACACGGTTGATTGCAACCAAGCGATCCTTAAGTACTTCTTCGTTATTTACCTTTACTTTATCCATTGCCATAATCGTTTAAAATTTAAGACCACCATTACGAGCACCGTCAGCCAACTGCTTTACGCGACCGTGGTAAAGATAACCGTTACGGTCGAAAACTACTGTCTCAACGCCAGCAGCCTTTGCCTTCTCAGCGATGAGCTCGCCAACCTTAGTTGCCTGCTCCTGCTTAGGCATCTTCTCCAAACCAAGTGAAGAAGCTGATGCAAGTGTAGTGCCTGTCAAATCATTAATAACCTGAGCGTAAATCTGCTTGTTAGAGCGGAATACACTGAGACGTGGACGCTCAGCTGTTCCGTTAACATTCTTACGAATGCGGAACTTTATCTTAATTCGTCTTTCTACTTTCTTTGTTGTCATAATCGTAAATAATTAAAATTACTTAGCTGAAGCACTCTTACCAGACTTTCTGCGAATAACTTCACCCTTGAAGAGAATACCCTTACCCTTATAAGGCTCAGGCTTGCGGAAAGAACGAATTTTTGCACAAACGAGTCCCAACAACTGCTTGTCGCATGACTCCAATGTCAAGATTGGGTTCTGGTTTCTTTCAGACTTAGTCTCAACCTTAATCTCCTTAGGCAACTGGATGAAAATAGGGTGAGTGTAACCCAAAGCGAACTCGATCAAGTTGCCCTGGTTAGAAACACGATAACCAACACCTACCAATTCCAAAACCTTTGTATAACCAGCGCTAACGCCAACAACCATGTTGTTAACGAGAGAGCGATACAAACCGTGGAAAGCCTGCTTCTGCTTAACATTTACAGGACTATTTTCATCGATTTCAAAGCTAATCTGACCATCTGCGTTGATAAACTTGATAGATGGATCAATCCACTGAGAAAGTTCACCCTTAGGGCCCTTTACTGTACAAACGTGTGAATCGTTGTCATAGTTTACAGTAACACCTGCAGGGATACTAATTGGCAATTTTCCTATTCTAGACATATAAAAGCCTCCAATTAATAAATATAGCAAAGAACCTCGCCACCGATCTTAAGATCAGAAGCCTCTTTGTCTGTCATTACACCTTTGGATGTAGATAAGATAGCAATACCTAATCCGTTAATAACTCTTGGCATGTCCTTGTAACCAGTGTACTTACGCAAACCTGGAGTTGACACGCGCTTCAAACACTTGATAGCGTTTTGCTTTGTAGTTGGGTTGTACTTCAAGGCAACCTTGATTGAGCCCTGAGGACCATCCTCTACAAACTTGTAGTTGAGGATGTAACCTTTCTCGAAGAGGATCTTTGTAATCTCTTTCTTCAAGTTAGACGCAGGAACTTCTACAACACGGTGATGAGCCATGATTGCGTTTCTGAGTCTTGTCAGATAATCTGCTATTGGATCTGTCATAAAATATAAATGTTTAATTAATCGGGACTACCCCGACAATATTAAATAATAAAAAATTCCTTGCCTGTAAAGATTACCAGCTTGCCTTCTTAACACCTGGAATCAAACCTGCAGAAGCCATCTCACGGAACTGGATACGTGAAAGACCGAACTGGCGGATATAACCCTTTGGACGACCAGTGATCTTGCAACGGTTGTGGAGACGGATAGGGTTTGCATTCTTAGGGATAGCCTGAAGCTTACGAGCTGCCTCGTATGCTTCGGCTGGATCATTAGAAGTTGCAATAATCTTTTTCAGAGCTTCGCGCTTCTCAGCGTAACGAGCTACAAGCTTTGCACGCTTAATCTCGCGAGCTTTCATTGATTCTTTTGCCATATCTCTTAATCTTTATTTGCGTTCTTGAATGGAAGACCGAATGCCTTCAGAAGTGCAAAACCTTCCTCGTCTGTCTTAGCAGTAGTAACGAAGGTGATGTTCATACCCTGAATACGGTCAATCTCATCGATGTTGATCTCTGGGAAGATGATCTGCTCTGTGATACCCAATGTGTAGTTACCACGGCCATCGAACTTGCTCTCAATACCCTTGAAGTCGCGGATACGAGGAAGAGAAACACGAACGAGCTTCTCCAAGAACTCGTACATACGCTCACGACGCAATGTTACCATAACACCGATAGGCATCTTCTTACGAAGCTTGAAGTTTGCGATATCCTTCTTAGAATATGTAGCAACAGCCTTCTGACCGGTGATAGCAGTAATCTCGTTGATAGCTACGTCAACAATCTTCTTGTCCTGTGTAGCGTCACCGAGACCCTGGTTGATGACAATCTTCTTCAAAACTGGAATCTCCATTGCTGAAGAATAGTTGAACTGCTTCTGAAGAGCAGGAGCGATTGTCTCCTTATATACTTTCTTTAACTGTGCTGTATCCATTACTTGATTTCCTCCCCTGACTTTTTAGCGATGCGAACAACGTTTTTACCCTCATGCTTGATAGCAACGCGAGTAGCCTTGCCACTCTTAGGATCGATCAAACTCAAATTTGAGATATGAATAGGAGCCTCCTGCTTTACGATGCCTCCCTGAGGATTCTGTGCAGATGCTTAGTGCTCTTAGATACCATGTGCACACCCTCTACGATGGCACGGTTCTCGTCAACGAGGACCTTGAGCACCTTACCTGTCTTGCCCTTATCAGCACCGGCAATAACGATAACGGTATCGTCTTTCTTAATATGTAACTTACTCATTACTTTATACTTTTAAAATATTAAAGAACCTCAGGTGCCAAAGAAACGACTTTCATATTAACTGCACGAAGCTCACGAGCAACAGGGCCGAAGATACGGCTACCACGAAGCTCACCTGCATTGTTGAGCAATACACAAGCGTTATCGTCGAAACGGATATATGAACCGTCTGCACGACGAATCTCCTTCTTTGTGCGAACAATCAAAGCCTTTGATACTGCACCCTTCTTCAAATCACTTGATGGGATAACGTTCTTGACAGCAACGACAATCACGTCACCAACGCTAGCGTAACGACGGCCTGTACCACCGAGAACTCGAATGCAAAGAGCCTCGCGAGCACCGCTGTTATCACATACTGTAAGTCTTGATTCTGCCTGTATCATAATTACTTAGCTTTTTCTACAATTTGTACTAATCTCCATCTCTTTGTCTTAGACAGAGGACGAGTCTCCATGATCATAACTGTATCACCTACGTTAGCCTCATTGTTCTCGTCATGTGCATGGTACTTCTTTGTCTTCTGGACAAACTTACCATAAATAGGGTGCATCTCCTTGAACTTAGCTGCAATAACAATGGTTTTATCCATCTTGTTGCTGATAACAACACCCTGTCTTACTTTTCTTAAATTTCTTGTTTCCATCTGGACCATTATTATTTGTTAAGTTCTCTCTGACGAAGTTCAGTTTTCATACGTGCGATATCACGACGAGCAACCTTAATCTCTGATGGATTCTCAAGTGGAGTTACGTTGTGGTTGATCTTCTTCTTGTTCAAAGCGTCAACTGCTGCCTCCAACTTCTCAACCAATTCCTTGGTCTCGATATTTTTAATTTCTGCAATCTTCATAATTAAGCGTTTTTATCGTAATCACGTCTAACAATAAACTTAGTCTTCACAGGAAGCTTCTGAGCGCAAAGACGGAGTCCCTCCTTTGCAATGTCGAAGCTTACACCCTCTACTTCGAAGAGAATACGACCTGGTGTAACAGGTGCAACCCATCCTGCTGGATCACCCTTACCTTTACCCATTCGGACATCGGCTGGCTTACGAGTGATTGGCTTATCAGGGAAAATGCGAATCCAGACCTGGCCCTGACGGTTCATGTAGCGGTTCAATGCCACACGAGCTGCCTCAATCTGACGGCTATCGATCCACTTTGACTCAAGAGTCTTGATGCCGAAAGAACCGAATGCCAATTGTGTACCTCTGTGAGCGTTGCCCTTATTGCCACGACCATCTTGAGGTCTTCTATATTTTACTCTTTTTGGCTGTAACATGATAGCTTTCTAAAATTTAACGGTTATTGTTTCTTTTACGATTACCACCACGGTTGTTAGAGCGGCCGTTACCACGGTTGTTGCTCTTGTTGTCCTGTGAGAAGTTTGGAGTAAGATCAGCCTTACCATAAACCTCACCACGGCAAATCCATACCTTGATGCCAAGCAAACCTACCTTGGTAAGTGCCTCGCACTGGCAGTAGTCGATGTCTGCACGGAATGTATGGAGAGGTGTACGACCTTCCTTGTACATTTCCTTACGTGCCATTTCAGCACCGTTCAGACGACCTGTAATCTGAATCTTGATACCCTCAGCACCAGCACGCATAGTGTTAGCAACTGCCATCTTGATAGCGCGACGATAAGCAATCATGTGCTCAATCTGGCTCGCGATGTTCTTACCTACGATGGTAGCATCAAGCTCAGGCTTCTTAACCTCGAAGATGTTGATCTGAATATCTTTCTTATAAAGCTTCTTCAACTCTTCCTTCAACTTATCTACATCCTGACCACCTTTACCAATGACAATACCTGGACGGGCTGTGCAAATAGTAATGGTAACAAGCTTCAATGTACGTTCGATAACGATACGAGAAACACTTGCCTTAGCAAGGCGCTCGTTAAGATACTTACGGATTTTCTGATCCTCTACGAGGTTGTCACCGAAGTTCTTACCACCGAACCAATTTGAATCCCAACCACGGATTACACCAAGTCGGTTACTAATCGGATTAACTTTCTGTCCCATTCTATTTAATTATTTTTCGTCATTAGTTTTTGCATCAACAAAGAGAGTAACATGGTTAGAACGCTTACGAATTCTATAACCACGACCCTGTGGTGCAGGTCTCATACGTTTCATTGTAACGCCTTCGTCAACGAAGACCTTACTGATATAAAGCTCACCGTCTTCAGCCTTGCGATTATTCTTTGCCTCCCAGTTAGCGATAGCTGAACGAAGTAATTTCTCAACGTCAGCAGATGCCTGCTTCTTAGAGAAGCGAAGTACTCCGAGTGCGCGGTTAACCTCCATACCACGAATCATGTCTACAACGTAGCGCATCTTACGTGGAGAAGAAGGAACGCCTACCAACTTAGCGAAGTACAAGTTTTTACGGGCTGCCTTCAATTTCTCAGCCGCAATATGTTTTCTTGCTCCCATTATTTACCTAAAATTTTTAAATGGTTTAACCCTTAGCTTACTTTCTGTTACCAGAGTGACCGCCAAAGCGACGTGTTGGAGCAAACTCTCCAAGCTTGTGGCCAACCATATTCTCTGTAACATAAACAGGGATAAATTTATTACCGTTATGAACTGCAACAGTATGTCCTACGAAATCAGGAGATATCATTGAAGCTCTAGCCCATGTCTTAACAACATTCTTCTTGCCACTCTCGTTCATAGCGAGAATCTTCTTCTCGAGAGAAACGTTGATGTATGGACCCTTTTTAAGTGAACGACTCATAATTTACTCTTTATTTTTTGTTAGCTCTTTCGATAATATACTTGTTAGAAAGTTTCTTAGGTGCGCGAGTCTTAAGACCCTTAGCGTACAAGCCCTTACGTGAACGTGGGTGACCACCACTCTGGCGACCTTCACCACCACCCATTGGGTGATCAACAGGGTTCATAACCACACCACGGTTGTGTGGACGACGACCCAACCAGCGTGAGCGACCAGCCTTACCAGACTGTTCAAGTGCGTGGTCTGAGTTACCAACACTACCAACTGTAGCCTTACAAGCACTCAAAATCTGGCGTGTTTCACCAGAAGGGAGCTTAATTACACAATAACTGCCCTCACGAGAAGTCAACTGAGCAAAATTACCAGCCGAACGAACCAACAAAGCACCCTGACCAGGACGCAACTCGATGTTGTGAATCACTGTACCAACAGGGATGTTTGCCAAAGGAAGACAGTTACCGATCTCAGGAGCAGCATCTGCACCTGACATCAAAGTAGCGCCTACCTGAAGTCCGTTAGGAGCAATAATGTAACGTTTTTCACCATCAGCGTAGTAAAGCAATGCGATACGAGCCGAACGATTTGGATCGTACTCGATTGTCTTAACAACTGCTGGAACACCATCTTTCTCACGTTTGAAGTCGATTAAACGATACTTCTGCTTGTGACCACCGCCAATATAGCGAACGGTCATCTTACCGGTGTTGTTTCGACCGCCGGTAGAACGCTTACCGTAAACGAGAGACTTCTCTGGCACGGATGCAGTAATATCCTCGAACGTGCCAATAACCTTGTGTCTTTGACCCGGAGTAACCGGTTTTAATTTACGTACTGCCATTTTTTATTTTAAATATTGCTGTAAAAATCAATTGTATCGCCCTCCTTCAGAGTAACGATTGCCTTCTTGAACGCATTCTTCTGACCCTTAACAAGACCTGCCTTTGTGTAACGGGCAGAGCGCTTGCCAGCGTAGCGAATTGTGTTCACGTCAACTACTGTAACATTATACAGACTCTCAACTTCCTTCTTAATCTCGAGCTTATTAGCCTCAGGACGAACAACGAAGCCATAGCGGTTAGGCTGCTTGTCTGTAATCTTGGTCATCTTCTCAGTAACCAATGGTTTGATAATAAATGCCATATTCTAATATCTCCTTTTTACTTTGTTAAGATCTGGTCGATAGTCTCAAGCGACTTCTCTGTAATCACTACTACATCAGCGTTCAAAACTTTGTACGAATTGACGTTAGATGCGAGGATAACCTCAGCGCGCTGTAAGTTACGTGCAGACAAATATACGTTTTTATTTGATTCTGGCAAAACGAAGAGTACCTTTTTGCCCTCGATTTTAAGATTCTTAAGAACACTTAAGAATTCTTTAGTCTTTGGAGCCTCAAAAGTGAAATCTTCCAACATCACGATTGCGCTCTCCTGTGCCTTATAAGACAAAGCAGACTTACGAGCAAGAATCTTTACCTTCTTGTTGAGCTTGAAGCGGTAATCACGTGGCTTAGGACCAAATACGCGAGCACCACCTACGAGTACAGGTGAGTTAATATCACCACGGCGAGCACCGCCGCCGCCCTTCTGACGACCAAGCTTACGAGTAGAACCGCTCATCTCGCTTCTCTCCTTAGACTTAGCTGTACCCTGACGCTGGTTAGCGAGATACTGCTTTACGTCGAGGTAGAGAACGTGATCGTTAGGCTCAATGCCGAAGACTGCATCATTAAGAGCTACCTTGCGGCCGGTCTCCTGACCTTTGATATCTAATACGCTAACTTCCATTATTTCTCAATTAAAACAGTTGAACCTTTGCATCCAGCGAAAGAACCCTTAACGATAAGGAGATTCTGCTCTGGAATTACCTTTAACACCTGAAGGTTCTGAGTTGTTACTCTGTCACCTCCCATTTGGCCGCCCATGCGCATACCCTTGAATACCTTTGCAGGGTAAGAACATGCACCAATAGATCCCGGCTTGCGAGCGCGGTCATCCTGACCGTGAGTAGACTGACCTACACCACCGAATCCGTGACGCTTTACAACGCCCTGGAAGCCTTTACCCTTTGATGTACCAATTACGTCAACGAACTTGCAGCCGTTGAAGATATCAACTGTAATGGTGTCACCGAGGTTGTACTCCTCATCAAACTTGAACTCGGCCAAGTGCTTCTTAGGTGTTGTGCCTGCCTTCTTGAAGATTCCCATCATAGGCTGAGAGGTGCGATTCTCCTTAGCCTCGCCGAAACCTAACTGATAAGCCTTGTAACCATCCTTCTCTACGGTCTTAATCTGGGTTACAACACAAGGACCTACTTCGATAACAGTGCACGGAATATTCTTACCGTCGGCACTGAAAACGGATGTCATTCCGATTTTTCTTCCAATTAATCCTGGCATTTCAATTTAATTTTTAATAATTAGACTTTGATTTCTACTTCTACACCACTTGGCAATTCAAGCTTCATCAAGGCATCAACAGTCTTAGCTGTTGAGCTGTAGATGTCGATGAGACGCTTGAAATCTGAGAGCTGGAACTGCTCGCGAGACTTCTTGTTAACGAAAGTACTGCGGTTTACAGTAAAAATACGCTTGTGTGTTGGCAATGGAATAGGACCGCTAACGATAGCGCCTGTTGCCTTAACAGCCTTCACAATCTTCTCAGCTGACTTGTCAACCAACTGGTGGTCGTAAGACTTCAGCTTAATTCTGATTTTCTGACTCATTTTTAAAATTAAGTTATTATTAATATGAATTATTTTAGTCTAATGGAAGAAGAGGTACGCTGCTTAAGAGTCATTCGCTAAGCAGCGCCTCATCTTACCGTTATTTCTTTATTTGATTAAAGGAGTTCTGCGTGACCCTTAACCTCCTCCAACACTGCCTTAGCGATTGTTGAAGAGAGAGCTGCGTGGTGATCATACTCCATAGAGCTTGTTGCACGACCAGAAGTGATAGTACGCAAAGCTGTTACATAACCGAACATCTCAGCCAATGGAACCATAGCCTTTACGACGCGAGCGCCGCTACGACCTTCCTCCATACCCTGAACGAGACCACGGCGCTTGTTCAAGTCACCGATTACGTCACCCATGTTCTCTTCTGGAGTAACAACCTCTACCTTCATGATAGGCTCCATCAAAACAGGACCTGCCTTAGGGCAAAGTACCTTAAATGCCTGATGTGCCACCAACTCGAATGACAACTGGTCAGAGTCAACTGGGTGGAAGCTACCATCGGTCAAAGTTACCTTCAAACCTGTCATTGGGAAGCCACCGAGTACACCATTTGACAAGCAGTCAGCGAAGCCCTTCTGTACAGATGGGATGAATTCCTTAGGGACGTTACCACCCTTAACCTCGTTGATGAACTGCAAGTCGCCCTCCTTGTAATCCTCGTCCTTAGGACCGATGGTTACATCGATACAAGCAAACTTACCACGACCACCAGACTGCTTCTTGTAAGTCTCACGGCTCTGAGCAGTCTTAGTGATAGCCTCCTTGTAGTTAACCTGAGGCTTACCCTGGTTACACTCAACCTTGAACTCACGCTTCAAACGGTCGATGATGATATCCAAGTGGAGCTCACCCATACCAGAGATGATAGTCTGACCGCTCTGCTCATCTGTACGAACTGTGAAGGTTGGGTCTTCCTCAGCCAACTTAGCGAGACCGTTGTCCATCTTAGCGATGTCTGCCTGGCTCTTTGGCTCAACTGCGATAGAGATCACAGTATCAGGGAATGTCATAGACTCCAGTACGATTGGGTGATCCTCATCACAGAGTGTATCACCAGTACGGATATCCTTGAAACCTACACCTGCACCGATATCACCAGCATCGATAGACTCCATTGGGATTTCCTGCTTAGAGTTCATCTGGAAGAGACGGCTGATACGCTCGCGCTTGCCAGAACGTGGGTTGTAAACATAAGAACCAGCAACAACCTTACCTGAGTAAACACGGAAGAATACCAAGCGGCCCATGAATGGGTCGGTAGCAATCTTAAATGCGAGAGCAGATGTAGGCTCATCCTCAGATGGCTTACGATCCTCTTCCTCCTCAGTATCAGGGTTAGTACCGATGATGTTTGGAGTATCCATTGGTGAAGGCAAGAATGCACATACATAGTCGAGCAATGGCTGAACACCCTTGTTCTTGTATGAAGAACCGAGCAACATTGGGCAGCACTCCATAGCGCAGCAGCCCTTGCGGATAGCAGCGAGGAGCTTATCCTCTGGAATATCCTGACCCTCAAGGTAAAGCTCCATCACCTCGTCATCGAAGTTAGCAGCACCCTCGAGGAGCTTATCACGCCACTCAGCAGCCTCATCAGCCAAGTCAGCAGGAATATCCTCTACATCATACTCAGCACCCATAGTCTCATCGTGCCAGAGAATAGCCTTCATCTTGATCAGGTCAACTACACCCTTGAAGTTCTCCTCAGCACCAATAGGAATCTGAATAGCAATAGGATTAGCACCCAAGATATCCTTCATCTGCTGTACTGTCTCAAAGAAGTTAGCACCAGAACGGTCCATCTTGTTTACATAACCGATACGAGGTACATTGTACTTGTCAGCCTGGCGCCATACTGTCTCTGACTGTGGCTGTACACCGTCAGCTGCAGAATATGTAGCAACAGCACCATCGAGTACACGGAGTGAACGCTCAACCTCAGCAGTGAAGTCAACGTGTCCCGGAGTATCGATCAAGTTGATCTTATAAGACTTACCGAGATAGTTCCAGTTACAAGTTGTAGCTGCAGAAGTGATAGTAATACCACGCTCCTGCTCCTGGGCCATCCAGTCCATTGTAGCAGCACCATCGTGTACCTCACCAATCTTATGAGTCTTACCTGTGTAGAACAAGATACGCTCAGATGTTGTTGTCTTACCGGCATCGATGTGCGCCATGATACCGATGTTACGTGTCAAATGTAAATCGCGATTTGCCATTTTCTTTTAAACCTATTTTATAAATTAAATTAGAATCTGAAGTGAGCAAATGCACGGTTAGCCTCAGCCATACGATGCATATCCTCCTTGCGCTTGAATGCGCCACCCTGGTTGTTATAAGCATCCATAATCTCTGCAGCGAGCTTATCTGCCATAGTCTTACCACCACGCTTGCGAGCGAAGATAATAAGATTCTTCATAGAGATACTCTCCTTGCGATCAGGACGAATTTCTGTAGGAACCTGGAAGGTTGCACCACCAATACGGCGGCTCTTAACCTCAACCTGTGGAGTAATATTATCGAGAGCCTGCTTCCAAATCTCAAGTGCAGACTTCTCCTCGTTAGCCATCTTAGCCTTTACGGTATCGAGTGCATTGTAGAAAATCTCATAAGATGTATTCTTCTTACCATCATACATCAAATGATTTACGAATTTAGAGACCTTCTGGTCATTGAAGACTGGATCTGGGAGGATCACTCTCTTCTTTGGTTTTGCTTTTCTCATTTTTTAATCAAAAAAATTTAAATTCTGCATGGGGCTGTATATCGTTCTTCAACACTCGCACCCGAGTATTTACTCAACCTGTTACTTCTCCAGCAAAACGTTTAATAAAAATAATCTTTTACCTAAACTCTCGACCTTCTCCGACCGTGAGTTTTCGGATTTGTTTTTAATTTTGTCCGGATTAGAATTACTTCTTTGCCTTTGGACGCTTAGCACCGTACTTAGAACGACGCTGTGTGCGGTTTGCAACACCTGCGGTATCAAGAGTACCACGAACGATGTGATAACGAACACCTGGGAGGTCCTTAACACGACCACCGCGAACCAACACGATTGAGTGCTCCTGCAAGTTGTGACCCTCTCCTGGGATGTAAGAGTTAACCTCCTTAGAGTTTGTCAAACGAACACGGGCAACCTTACGCATTGCCGAATTAGGCTTCTTTGGAGTTGTTGTGTAAACACGAACACAAACACCACGACGCTGAGGACATGAATCCAAAGCTGGTGACTTGCTCTTGTCTACCAATACTCGTCTGCCTTTTCTTACTAACTGTGAAATAGTAGGCATAATTTTACTTTTTAATTTATTATTTTATTTTTATTATTGTCTTATTTCCGTATAAGCCACCACCTTATGGGGCTTTTCGGGGTGCAAAGTTACGACTTTTTCGGCAAACTACCTAAATATTAAGGAGACTTTTAAAAAACGAGGGCTAGTTTTAACTTTATATAACTATTAAAAACAAATATTATAAAGAAAAAGCGGTATTTAGCAGGAAATTTAGTCTTAGTATGTATGTGATTATGCATTATGCCTCACCTTTTGGTGTGCCAAATGGAGCAATAGTACGCTCAGGTTCGTCAGCCAACTTAATCTTACCGAAAGCCTGCTCGTAGTTATAAACATTGCTCTGCAATGCCTGGAGCAAACGCTTGGCATGCTCAGGTGCCATGATGACACGGCTCTTGATCTGAGGTGCTGGCATTCCTGGAAGTGCACATGCGAAATCCAAGATGAAATCTGAACTAGAATGAGTAATCAGTGCCAAGTTAGAGTATGTACCCTCTGCTACTTCTGGGCTGATGCCCATCTGGAACTGATTCTGCTGCTGTTGATTATTCTTATTTTCTTCCATAATTTTATTAAGCTAATAGGATTAAACTTTAAATGATAGTGCAAATTTACACATAATATCTGAAAAAAAAGAATAAATTGCCAATTATTTTGTATTAAAAGTCCTTTCACACTAAAATACTTCTAATACAAAGACATAATTTCTGCATTACCTGCACCTGAGCAAAAAAAAGAAGTTGATTTGATATCATCAACAAGCAGGCAATAGATAGAAAAGAGCCATAGATGATGACTCACCTATGCTCTTATACCTTATTATATATATGTTACTCTAACCTTCAGATTAGTCCACGATTGGAGAATCTGCATAGTCGAGTACATTCTTTCTGTTAGCCTGCATACGCTCGTACTCTTCCTTAGAACCAACAACAAGCTTCTCCCACTGACGGAGACCTGTACCTGCAGGAATCAAGTGACCACAGATAACATTCTCCTTCATTCCCTCAAGGTAATCTACCTTTCCACGAATAGCAGCCTCGTTCAAGACCTTAGTGGTCTCCTGGAAGGAAGCAGCACTCATGAAGCTCTTAGTACCAAGAGCGGCACGGGTAATACCCTGGAGAATCTGAGTAGATGTTGCAGCTACTGCATCACGAACCTGAACAAGCTTCATATCGCGACGCTTCAATGCAGAGTTCTCATCACGCAACTTACGGGCAGTGATGATCTGACCAGGCTTGAGTTCAGTGCTGTCACCAGCGTGGACAACAACCTTCTTACCCCAGATACGGTCGTTCTCCTCAGCGAAGTCGAGCTTATCAACCAACTCCTGCTCCAAAAATGTAGTATCACCTGGATCGTCGATACGAACCTTACGCATCATCTGACGAACAACCACCTCGAAGTGCTTATCGTTGATAGCCACACCCTGAAGACGATAAACGTCCTGGATCTGGTTAACGATGTACTCCTGAACAGCGGTAGGACCCATAATAGCGAGGATATCGCCTGGAGTTACACTACCATCAGAAAGAGGAGTACCAGCACGTACAGCGTCATGCTCCTGTACCAGAATCTGCTTAGAGAGTGATACGAGATACTTCTTCTGGTCGCCAGTCTTAGAGGTTACGATGATCTCACGGTTACCACGTTTTACCTTACCCATAGTTACCTCACCATCGATTTCAGATACAACAGCTGGGTTAGATGGGTTACGAGCCTCGAGAAGCTCGGTTACACGTGGAAGACCACCGGTGATATCACCAGCACCACCTACGGCACGAGGAATCTTAACCAAGACCTCACCTGTCTTAATGGTCTGACCATCCTCTACGACGAGGTGACCACCTACAGGGAAGTTATATGTACCTACAATCTCACCGTTTGCATCAATAACATCACAAGAAGGAACCATCGCCTTATTCTTAGAATCGGTAATGATCTTCTCCTCCAAACCAGTAGTCTCATCGACCTCGGCACGGTAGGTCTGATCCTTCTGAACGTCGTTGAACTTCAAGGTACCAGCGTACTGGCTGACGATTACGGCGTTGAATGGGTCCCAACGAGCAATCACGGTATCCTTTTCTACAATCTCACCTTCCTTGTGATACAAAGAAGAACCATAAGGTACATTCAATGTAGCCAGGATGATGTTTGTATTTGGATCAACGAAACGGATTTCAGCCAAGTGGCTTACTACCTTCTCGCACTTGATATCGTTGCCTTCCTCATCTTCCTCTACGAATGGAACAGTGCTCAACTCATCAAACTCGATGCGAGACTTGTTCTTTGCAGCAATCTTAGCGTTGGCAGCAGCGTTAGACGCAATACCACCGGCGTGGAAGGTACGGAGAGTAAGCTGAGTACCAGGCTCACCGATAGCCTGTGCAGCGATGACACCCACAGCCTCACCGAGCTGAACCATACGAGCTGTAGCCAAGTTACGGCCGTAACACTTCATGCAGACACCCTTCTTGCTCTCACAAGTGAGTACAGAACGGATCTCAACGCTCTCGATTGGAGACTCATCGATGATCTTAGCCTTAGCCTCAGTGATTTCCTCACCAGACTTAACGATCAACTCACCTGTTGTAGGGTGGATGATATCGTGTACCGATACACGACCCAAGATACGCTCGTAGAGAGAAGAGATAATCTCATCACCATTCTTCAAAGCGGTGCAAACCAAGCCGCGCAAGGTACCGCAATCCTCCTGAGTAATGATGACATCATGAGATACGTCAACAAGACGACGAGTCAAGTAACCAGCATCGGCAGTCTTCATCGCGGTATCAGCAAGACCCTTACGAGCACCGTGAGAAGCGATAAAGTACTCCAACACAGACATACCCTCCTTAAAGTTAGAAAGGATAGGGTTCTCAATGATCTGCGCACCTTCTGCACCAGCCTTCTGAGGCTTAGCCATCAAACCACGCATACCAGACAACTGCTTAATCTGATCCTTAGAACCACGGGCTCCAGAGTCAAGCATCATATAAACGGCGTTGAATCCCTGGTCTGCCTCAGTCATCTCCTTCATCAGGATATTACCCAAATCGGTATTTACGTGAGTCCACGCATCGATAACCTGGTTGTAACGCTCCTTGTTGGTGATGAAACCCATATTATAATTGTTGGTGATTTCCTCAACCTCCTTGCGACCACGCTCAACAATCTCCTCCTTCTCTGGTGGAATGATGATATCGCCAAGGTTGAATGACAAACCAGCAACGTATGCCATACGATAACCCAAGTTCTTGATACCATCAAGGAAGGCACAAGCCTCTGCCATACCAACAGCCTTGATTACATTAGAAATCAAGCCGCGGAGTGTCTTCTTAGAGATAACGTCATTGAAGAAGCCTACCTCATCTGGGATGATACCATTCACGATAACACGACCCACAGAGGTCTCAATCATACGCTTCTGGATTTTACCATCAACCAAGTCGTCAACGATTACCTTAACCAAAGCGTGGAGATCACAACGACCCTCATTACGAGCGATCAAAGCCTCCTCAGGACCGTAGAATATCAAGCCCTCGCCCTTAGCACCTGGACGAATCTTTGTAATATAATAGAGACCAAGCACCATATCCTGAGAAGGAACGGTGATAGGCGCACCATTAGCTGGGTTCAAAATATTGTGGCTCTGGAGCATCAGGATCTGAGTCTCCAAGATAGCCTCATTACTCAATGGAAGGTGAACAGCCATCTGGTCACCATCGAAGTCGGCGTTGAACGCTGTACATGCCAATGGGTGCAACTGGATAGCCTTACCCTCGATCATCTTAGGCTGGAAAGCCTGGATACCGAGACGGTGAAGTGTAGGGGCACGGTTCAACATAACCGGATGACCCTTCATTACATTCTCCAGAATATCCCAGATAACTGGCTCGCGACGATCAACAATCTTCTTGGCACTCTTGACAGTCTTTACGATACCACGCTCTATCAACTTACGGATGATGAATGGTTTGTAAAGCTCTGCAGCCATCAACTTAGGAAGACCGCACTCACCCATCTTCAACTCAGGACCTACAACAATAACGGAACGAGCAGAATAGTCAACACGCTTACCCAACAAGTTCTGACGGAAACGACCCTGCTTACCCTTCAAAGAGTCAGAGAGAGACTTCAAAGGACGATTGCTCTCGCTCTTTACAGCAGAGCTCTTGCGTGAGTTGTCGAACAAACTGTCAACAGCCTCCTGCAACATACGCTTCTCGTTACGGAGAATCACCTCAGGAGCCTTGATCTCAACCAATCGCTTCAAACGGTTGTTACGAATGATGACACGACGATAGAGATCATTCAAGTCTGATGTTGCAAAACGACCACCATCCAGAGGTACCAAAGGACGAAGCTCTGGAGGAGTAACAGGGATGATCTTCATCACCATCCACTCAGGCTTGTTGATTCCCTTGCTGGCACGGAAGCCCTCTACTACGTTCAGGCGCTTCAATGCCTCAGTCTTGCGCTGCTGGCTAGAGTCATTGTTGGCACGGTCGCGGAGCTCGTATGACAAAGAGTCGAGATCCACATTCTGCAACAACTGGTAGATAGCCTCGGCACCCATCTTAGCAACGAACTTATTAGGATCTGTATCTTCCAAACGCTCGTTATCGCCATTTGGGTCGTACTGATCAAGAATAGCCATATACTCGTCCTCTGACAAGAGGTCGAGCTTATGAGAACCATTCAACTCAATGCCGTCAGCATCAGTCTTACCCTCAAGAATACCTGGCTGGATCACTACATACTTCTCGTAGTAGATAACAGCATCAAGCTTCTTGGTTGGCATACCGAGAAGGTAACCAATCTTATTAGGGAGAGAACGGAAGTACCAGATGTGAGCTACTGGTACAACAAGCTCGATGTGACCAGAACGCTCACGACGAACCTTCTTCTCAGTAACCTCTACACCGCATCGGTCGCAGACGATTCCCTTATAACGGATACGCTTGTACTTGCCGCAGGCGCACTCATAGTCCTTGGTAGGACCAAAAATGCGCTCGCAGAAGAGACCATCACGCTCCGGCTTATATGTTCGATAATTAATGGTTTCAGGCTTAGTAACCTCACCATACGAATTTTCCAGGATCTCCTCTGGTGAAGCGAGACCGATGGTAATCTTCGTAAAATTATTCTTTACCTTTGTATCTTTTTTGAAAGCCATGTTTCTATATCTTAATTAGGGGTTCTCAAAATTAATCAAGTTTGATGCTCAAGCCAAGGCCGCGAAGCTCGTGGAGCAATACGTTGAGTGACTCTGGAATACCTGGTGTAGGCATTGGATCACCCTTCACGATTGCCTCGTATGCCTTGCTACGTCCTACAACATCATCTGACTTGATGGTCAGAATCTCTTGCAATACGTGGCTAGCACCGAATGCCTCAATGGCCCAAACCTCCATCTCTCCGAATCGCTGACCACCAAACTGTGCCTTACCACCAAGTGGCTGCTGAGTAATCAGAGAGTAAGGACCGATAGAACGTGCGTGCATCTTATCCTCTACCATGTGACCCAGCTTCAAGAAGTAAGTCATACCTACGGTAGCTGGCTGGTCGAACTGCTCACCAGTCTCACCATCATAGAGGTAAGTAGAGCAGAAACGTGGAAGACCTGCCTTGTCAGTCCATACAGAGAGGTCCTCAAGATGAGCACCATCGAAGATAGGAGTAGCAAACTTAACACCCAACTTCTTACCTGCAGCACCCAGGATACACTCGAAAATCTGACCGAGGTTCATTCGAGAAGGCACACCCAATGGATTCAATACCATATCTACAGGACGACCGTCTGCCATAAATGGCATATCCTCAAGACGTACTACCTTAGAAACAATACCCTTGTTACCGTGACGACCAGCAAGCTTATCACCTACCTGGATCTTACGCTTCTTAGCGATATAAACCTTAGCCATCTGGAGAATTCCTGATGGAAGCTCATCACCGATAGTGATAGCAAACTTGCGACGCTTCAACTCTGCATCGAGTTGCTTGTACTTGCGGATATAGTTCATTATCAGGCGCTGGATCAAAGTATTGGTATGATCATCCTCTGTCCAACCATTAGACTGTACGCCATCATACTCCAGGTTCTTCAAAGCTGTTGTTGTGAACTTGTTACCCTTGGTGATAATCTCAGCACCCGAGTAATCCTTCACACCCTGAGAAGTCTTGCCCTCAGTCAAGGTGAGCAACTTATCAACCAAGATATCCTTCAAGTCGTCGCCCTTTGCCTCGTACTCCTCATCAATCTTGGCAAGGATAATCTTATCCTGCTTCTTAGACTCACGAGTCTTAACGGCACGAGAGAACAGCTTCTTGTCGATAACAACACCACTCAATGATGGGTTAGCCTTCAATGAAGAATCCTTCACATCACCAGCCTTATCACCGAAGATAGCACGGAGCAACTTCTCTTCTGGAGAAGGATCACTCTCACCCTTAGGTGAAATCTTACCAATCATGATATCGCCTGGCTCGATACGAGCACCAACGCGAACAATACCGTTATCATCAAGATCCTTGGTAGCTTCCTCGCTGACATTAGGAATATCAGAAGTGAACTCCTCAACACCACGCTTGGTCTCACGTACATCGAGTGAATACTCATCAACGTGAACAGATGTCAAAACGTCATCGCGAACCATACGCTCTGAGATAACGACAGCATCCTCATAGTTGTAACCCTTCCAAGGAATGTAAGCTACGAGCAAGTTACGACCCAAAGCCAACTCACCGTTCTCTGTAGCATAACCCTCTGTCAGGATATCACCAGCCTTTACACGCTGACCCTTGTTGCAGATAGGACGCAAGTCGATGGTCATATTCTGGTTGGTACGACGGAACTTAGGAATGCGGTACTCCTTCAAGGCAGGCTCGAAGCTTACGAACTCATCATCCTCTGTGCGATCATAAAGGATACGGATGGTTGTAGCATCTACATACTCAATAACACCCTCGCCCTCTGCAGTAATCATGGTACGAGAATCCTCGCACACCTGCTTCTCAAGACCAGTACCTACGATAGGTGCATCATTGTGAAGCAAAGGAACTGCCTGGCGCATCATGTTACATCCCATCAACGCACGGTGACCATCATCATGCTCCAAGAAAGGAATCAGACCGGCAGATACAGATGCAATCTGCTGTGGAGAAACATCCACATAATCAACGTCTGTTGGTGGAACTACTGGATAATCAGCATCCTGACGGCACTTAACCACGTCGCGGATGAAAGCACCATCCTCCGTCAAAGGCGCATTACCCTGACCGATGATCTTAGCCTCCTCATCCTCAGCTGTCAAGTAAACAACATCATCGTTGTTCATATCTACCTTGCTATCGTTCACCTTACGGTAAGGAGTTACGATAAAGCCGAGGTCATTGATCTTTGCATACATACAGAGTGAAGAAATCAAACCGATGTTTGGACCTTCAGGACTCTCAATAGGACAAAGACGGCCATAGTGAGTATAGTGTACGTCTCGAACCTCGAAACCAGCACGCTCACGAGACAAACCACCAGGACCAAGGGCAGAAAGACGACGCTTGTGGGTTACCTCAGCCAATGGGTTAGTCTGGTCCATGAACTGTGACAATGGGTTGGTACCAAAGAATGAGTTGATAACGCTAGAGATGGTCTTGGCATTGATCAAATCTGTTGGAGTGAACACCTCATTGTCGCGTACATTCATACGCTCACGGATAGTGCGGCTCATACGTGCCAAACCGATAGAGAACTGGTTAGCCAGCTGCTCGCCTACGGTACGAACACGACGGTTAGACAAGTGGTCGATATCATCGACAGTAGCACTTGAGTTGATGAGCTGAATCAAATATTTGATAATCTCGATGATGTCATCCTTAGTCAAAACGCGGACATCAACATCAGTATCGAGACCTAATTTCTTATTAATACGGTAACGGCCAACCTCACCCAAGTCATAACGCTTGTCAGAGAAGAACAAGTTCTGGAAAACTTCACGTGCACTTGCATCATCAGCAGGATCTGCATTACGCAACTGGCGATAGATGTAGTTCACAGCCTCCTTCTCAGAGTTACTTGGGTCCTTGGCCAAAGTATTGAAGATAATTGTGTACTTGCTGGCAGCATCTACATCCTTATGCAAAAGCACAGAAGCAGCACCACTCTCTACAATGTCCTCAATATTGTCGGCAGTAAGTTCGGTCTCACGCTCCATGATCACCTCGTTACGCTCGATAGATACAACTTCACCAGTATCCTCATCAACGAAGTCCTCATTCCAGCTCTTCAAGACACGAGCAGCCAATTTGCGACCGATAGCTGCCTTCATATTCTTCTTGTTCACCTTCACCTCTTCTGCGAGATCGAAGATCTGGAGAATATCCTTATCCTGCTCATAACCGATGGCACGGAGCAATGTAGTAACAGGCAACTTCTTCTTACGGTCGATGTAAGCATACATCACATTGTTGATGTCAGTAGCAAACTCAATCCAGCTACCCTTGAATGGGATAATACGTGCAGAATAAAGCACAGTACCATTGGCATGAACACCCTGTCCGAAGAACACGCCCGGTGAACGGTGCAACTGAGAAACAACAACGCGCTCAGCACCGTTGATGACGAATGTACCGTTATCAGTCATGTAAGGGATTGTACCCAAGAATACATCCTGGATAAAAGTACCGAAGTCCTCATGATCAGGATCAGTACAATACAGTTTCATCTTAGCCTTCAAAGGTACGCTATATGTAAGACCACGCTCCAAGCACTCATCAATGGTGTAACGAGGAGGGTCAATATAGTAATCCAAGAACTCAAGAACGAAATTATTACGAGTATCGGTGATAGGGAAGTTCTCAGAGAACACCTTATACAAACCGTCATTCTTGCGTTCCTCAGGCGGAGTATCCAACTGTAAGAAGTCCTTAAAAGACTTTAACTGCACATCGAGAAAATCCGGATATGGATACGGATTATGCACGCTGGCAAAATTTACTCTGTTATCAACAATTTTTGTAGCCATTAGAAGTTATTAAATGGGGGTTTTATTAACATGATAATAAAAGACACAAAAAGGTTAGGACTCGCCTACTAGGAGAATCCTAACCATTATGTAAGAGATGTAATTAATCTAATTACTTGAGCTCTACCTTAGCACCAGCCTCTTCGATAGCCTTCTTAAGGTTCTCAGCCTCGTCCTTAGATACACCCTCCTTGATTGTAGAAGGAGCACCGTCTACGAGATCCTTAGCCTCTTTCAAACCAAGACCGCAAGCCTCCTTAACAGCCTTAACAACCTGGAGCTTAGCGCCACCAACCTCAGCGAGGACTACGTCGAAAGAAGACTTCTCCTCAGCTGCAGCTGCACCACCAGCAGCAGGACCAGCAGCTACAGCTACAGCTGCAGCAGCAGGCTCGATGCCATACTCGTCCTTGAGGACTGTTGCCAACTCATTAACTTCCTTAACAGTAAGATTTACTAACTCTTCTGCAATAGCTTTGATATCTGCCATTTTATTCTAAAAATTTTATTTGTTTATACTATTAATATATGAAATGTTGTATTTACTCAGGACGCTCGCCCAATGTCTTAAGCACACCGTGAATAGTGTTGCCTCCTGACTGAAGAGCAGAAAGAACATTCTGTGCTGGAGACTGGAGCAAAGCAACAATCTCTGCGATAACCTCGTTCTTGCTCTTGAGAGCTGCGAGTTCAGCGAGCTTGTCAGCGCCTACATAGAAGCTTTCCTCAGCGTATGCTGCCTTCAATGCTGGAACGCCATCCTTCTCGTATTCCTTCAACAACTTAGCTGGTACATTAGCTGTATTTGTGAACAATACTGCAGTAGTACCCTTCAAGCTGCCATAAAGCTCAGAGAAATCGATGTCTGAAGCCTCGAATGCCTTGTGGAGCAAGGTGTTCTTAACAACAACCATCTTAATCTCACTCTTAAAGCACTTGCGACGGAGATTGCTAGTCTTCTCAGCGTCCAATCCTGTAACATCTACAAGATAGAAGTGAGGGAATTCCTGAATCTTCTGTCCAAGTTCGGTGATGATAGTATCTTTAACTTCTTTCTTCATTTTACAAAACTTTTAGAGTTATTCAACTGATTTAGGATCAATCTTGATACCCTTACTCATAGTGCTTGAAATAAAGATACTCTTGATATATGTACCTTTAGCAGCAGCAGGCTTCAACTTGATAACTGTATTGATGAACTCCTTAGCATTTCCGTAGATCTGCTCAGGTGTCATGCTGACCTTGCCGATTGATGTGTGGATAATACCAGCCTTATCAACCTTGAAGTCAATCTTACCTTGCTTAACTTCCTTAACTGCCTTAGCAACATCCATAGTTACAGTACCACTCTTAGGGTTAGGCATCAATCCACGAGGACCGAGAACACGACCCAAAGGACCAATCTTACCCATGCAAGATGGCATTGTGATGATGACATCAATATCTGTCCAACCACCCTTAATCTTCTCAACATACTCGTCGAGACCTACGTAGTCAGCGCCTGCTTCCTTAGCAGCAGCTTCCTGATCAGGAGTACAGAGTGCGAGCACGCGAGTAACCTTACCGGTACCGTTTGGCAATGAAACAACGCCACGAACCATCTGGTTAGCCTTACGTGGGTCAACACCTAAACGTACATCGATATCGAGAGATGCGTCAAACTTGGTAGTAGTAATCTCCTTTACCAACTCTGCAGCCTCTTTCAATGTGTACATCTTCCCTGCTTCAACCTTATCAGCTACTGATTTTTGATTTTTTGTCAGTTTACTCATTTTTCTAATTGAAGTTTTAAATTATTTACCAGGGAAGTCTCCCTTTACAGTAATACCCATACTTCTTGCAGTACCAGCGATGAGCTTCATAGCTGACTCTACAGTGAAGCAGTTCAAGTCCTTCATCTTATCCTCAGCGATTACCTTTACCTGATCCCAAGTAAGTGAAGCAACCTTCTGACGATTAGGCTGAGCAGAACCACTCTTGATCTTAGCAGCCTCTTTCAACTGTACTGCAGCAGGAGGTGTCTTGATTACGAAATCGAACGACTTGTCAGTGTAATATGTAATAACAACTGGCAATACCTTACCTGCCTTGTCCTGGGTACGGGCGTTGAACTCCTTGCAGAATCCCATGATATTAATACCTTTAGAACCCAATGCAGGTCCTACTGGAGGTGAAGGATTTGCAGCGCCACCTTTAATCTGTAATTTGATTAATCCAGCAACTTCTTTAGCCATTTTTTTTTGTTAATATTTAAAATTGAAACTTATAAAAGGACTTCAAGTTCTCGTAACAGAACCTTATTCCTTTTCTACTTGCATAAAACCTAATTCCAATGGAGTTTTACGTCCAAAGATCTTAACCGTAACTTTCAGCTTGCGCTTCTCCAAGTTAACCTCTTCGATAACGCCGCTAAAGCCACTAAATGGACCTTCCATTACCTTAACAGTATCATTAACCAAGTAAGGACAATCGAGATTCTCCTCAAACTCAGTCTCTTCTACAGTACCCAGCATACGATTGATATCTCGCTGAGGTACAGGAGTTGGTTCATCCAAACCGCCAAGGAAACCTAAAACATTAGGCATGAAACGCAGAGTATGCGCAACATCGCCCTTCAGTCTAGCTTCTACAAAAACATAACCAGGAAGAGAAACCTTTTCTTTAACGACTCTCTTACCGTTACGTACAGATGCATGCTTCTCGAGTGGTATTAACACCTGAGAAACATTTGCTGCAAGTAAATCATTGTGCTTCATCTCAGCTTCGATGTATTCCTTCACCTTAGCTTCCTTGCCGCTTACGGCCTTCAGCACATACCATTTATTTCCTGTGTCTGCCATTTCCTCTAAAAATTAACCTGGATAAACTACACCCATAAAGGCTTTGAATACAGAATCCATCGCGAACACCACCAATGCAATGACTAGGGAAGCAGATAATACAACCATTGCACTATGAGTTAGTTCGGCACGTGATGGCCAAGTAGTCTTATGCGCAAGTTCATCGTAACATGCCTTGCAATAACTTACTATTTTATTCATATTATCTTCTATTTAGCACGGGTTGAAGGGCTCGAACCCTCGACACCTGGTTTTGGAGACCAGTGCTCTACCAACTGAGCTAAACCCGTAAGTTGACTTCCGCCTCCGCAGAAGCGGAAGTCATATATAGTAAATCTAGATAATTCTAAAATTACTTAACATCGTCGAGAAGTGCTGTGATCTGACCAGAACCTACTGTACGACCACCCTCACGGATAGCGAAACGGAGACCCTCGTTCAAAGCAACCTTGTAGATCAACTCTACCTCAATCTCTACGTTATCACCAGGCATTACCATCTCAACTCCCTCTGGAAGCTTGATCTCACCTGTACAGTCCATAGTACGGAGATAGAACTGAGGACGATACTTGTTACCGAATGGAGTATGACGACCACCCTCTTCCTTCTTCAATACATAGATAGAAGCCTTGAAGTGATCGTGAGGAGTAATAGCACCTGGGTGTACAACTACCATACCACGCTTAACCTCTGCCTTATCAATACCACGGAGAAGCAAACCTACGTTATCACCTGCCTCACCCTCAGCGAGTACCTTACGGAACATCTCAACACCAGTGATGACAGACTTCTTATCCTCACCAAGACCGAGCAACTGAACCTCGTCACCTACCTTGCAACGACCAGTCTCGATACGACCAGTAGCAACAGTACCACGACCTGTGATTGAGAATACATCCTCGATAGGCATCAAGAATGGCTTATCAACCTCACGCTCAGGCTCCTGAATCCACTCGTCAACAACGTCCATCAAATTCTCAACAGACTTAACCCACTTCTCAACGCCGTTCAAAGCACCGAGAGCAGAACCGCGTACGATTGGAGTATCCTCCTCATAACCGTACTGCTCGAGGATCTCATGAAGCTCCATCTCAACGAGCTCAAGCATCTCCTCATCGTCAACCATATCGCACTTATTCAAGAAAACAACCAAGCGAGGAACGTTTACCTGACGTGCAAGAAGTACGTGCTCACGTGTCTGTGGCATAGGACCATCAGTAGCAGCACAAACCAAGATAGCACCATCCATCTGAGCAGCACCAGTAACCATGTTCTTTACATAGTCAGCGTGTCCAGGACAGTCAACGTGTGCATAGTGACGCTTTACTGTCTCATACTCGATGTGAGCAGAGTTGATAGTGATACCACGCTCTTTCTCCTCAGGAGCATTATCAATCTGATCGAATGACTTAACTGCCTCAGATGTACCGAGCTTCTCATTCAATACCTTAGAGATAGCTGCAGTAAGAGTAGTCTTACCATGGTCAACATGACCAATTGTACCAATGTTTACATGCGGTTTGGTACGCACGAATTCTTCTTTAGCCATAGCTTTTTCTTTTTATTTATATAAATGAATAATCAATTAATTAATATATTGTCTCCACGTTTTCTACTTCTCACTTCCGCTTGAAGTAGAGCTGTAACTGAGAGTTGAACTCAGGACCTCTTCCTTACCAAGGAAGTGCTCTACCACTGAGCTATTACAGCATTTCAACATTGAGCGGAAAACGGGGCTCAAACCCGCGACCCCCAGCTTGGAAGGCTAGTGCTCTATCAACTGAGCTATTTCCGCTTATCAAAGAAAGTGGGTAGTGATGGATTCGAACCACCGAAGGCATAGCCAGCAGATTTACAGTCTGCCCCATTTGGCCACTCTGGTAACTACCCATAGTCTTTCTTTTTCTGAGCCTCTTGTCGGATTCGAACCAACGACCCCGAGATTACAAATCACGTGCTCTGGCCAACTGAGCTAAAGAGGCAATCTTTACAGCCGCAATGCGACTAAGTTTTCGACCTATCGGAAAACGGCTGCAAAGATACAACTATTTTTTCATTCCACCAAATTTTTCGGAATATTTTTTATCGATTTCTTGTTTTTTCTTTAAATTTGGTCAATTGAACCTTCATTGAGTCCACTGCTTGGTCAATTCCTTCCTCAAAAGTATCGCATGTCTTCTCAACGAACAATGTCGTTCCAGGGACAGCAACTTCAAGGTGAACTTCCTTATTAAGAGCGGTAGCAGGCTTAACGACCTTTAATTGCACCTCTACTTTCTGTATATCTTCATAAGTTTTCTCCAACTTGGCGACTTTCTTTTCGATAAACGCCTGTAACTTCTCGGTAGCGTCGAAATGAATCGACTGAATCTTAATTTCCATAGTGACCTCCAATTTTAAAAAGGTTACGCCCTAGGATGGGCAATATTATAAACTCGTTTTAATTGCTCGAACGTAGTATGCGTATAAATCTCGGTTGTCGAGAGATTCGCATGTCCAAGCAGCTTTTTCAAACTTTCAATTCCTACGTGATGATTCAGCATTGCCGTGGCAAATGAATGTCTCAACACATGAGGACTCTTTTTCTTCAACGAGCAAACCCTTGCGAGGTTCGTTCTCACGATATCCCTGACCTTTGCAGGCTGCATCCTTTCACCTTTATCAGAAAGAAAGAATGCCGGAGAAGAAGCTTCAATGCTTGCATCCCTCAACTTAAGATATTCGCGGAGCGTATTTTTAAGCTCGTCACCGAATGGCACTATTCTCTGTTTGTTTCCCTTACCCGTTATCTTGATCTCCGAATTCACGAAGCTGACATCACAGTCATCCAGATTCACGAGTTCCGACAGTCGCATCCCAGTTTCATAGAACGTTATAATTATGGTACGCGCACGTACATTATTATAATCATCGCCCCACACCTGCCTATCCAGAAGTTCATCCATCTCACTTTCCTTAACGAATTGTGGAAGAGGTTTCTCTTTTTTAGGCCCCTTGATGCTATATACGGGATCAGACTCAACATAATGTCTTGTCAAAGCAAACCGGTAGAAGGTTTTCAGAGCACTGAGCCGACGTTCGACCGTTGCTGCTGAGTTTCCCTTATCCATCATGCTTTCCATCCAATTCCGAACCATGTCAGAATCGACGGTCTCCCAAGAGAACGAACCAGACAAGCCTTTAGCAAACTTCTCGAAGTATGTCAGATCATCCCGATAGCTTTCTACTGTCCGCGGCGACCTGTTCAGCTCACTGCATAAGTATTCCAAGAACTTGTCTATATTCAACATAACAGTTGTAGTTTTTGTTATTCGGCAACGAAATTACGAAAATATTTCGAAACCACCAAATATTTTGAGGATTTTTTACTTTTAATGCTCTCTTCTTGGACTTTTGCTTCCAATAAGAGAGCATTTTCATCCTCTACCGAGGATAATATTATTCCTCGTTAGCGCGCAACTGCTGTACGTAGATGGCGTGTTCCATCTTGAGACGCTTCAAAACAGATGGCTTGTCGTACTGCTGACGAGTACGCAACTCCTTAACAACACCTGTCTTTTCAAACTTTCTCTTAAACTTCTTGAGAGCTCTCTCGATGTTCTCACCGTCCTTAACTGGTACAATAATCATTTTTTTGCTTTTTAATTTATTATGTTAAACTTATGTTATTTCTAGCGAAATGGGCGTAATGCCACAAATTGCGGGTGCAAAATTACATCTTATTTTTCAGAAAACCAAGATTTTAGGCATTTTTTTGCTATAAAACCTTTATTTTATGGCTTTTGTGGCATTTTTCAGCCATTTTTTCTCTTCTTCATCGAGATGAGGAGCCAATCTTGCATACACTTCAGCATGATAATCATTGAGCCATGCAATCTCTTCCGGCAAGAGCATCTCTACATCTATCGGAGTGGTGTCGATCGGACAGAGGGTAAGGGATTCTATCTGCAGGAACTTACCGAATTCTGTCTCCTTATAATCTTGAATCAGTATGGTATTCTCGATTCTCACGCCGAACTTTCCAGCAAGATAGAGTCCTGGCTCATCTGTCAGCGTCATTCCTGCACGGAGAGGTGCCGGCATGTATTCCATACGAACCTGGTGAGGTCCCTCATGCACATTCAGATAAGAACCTACACCATGTCCGGTACCGTGCAGGAAGTTCAAGCCTTCTCTCCACATGCATTCTCTGGCAAGCGCATCCAACTGAGTACCAGAAGCTCCATCCGGGAATTTTGCCAACTCCAGCTGAATGTGTCCCTTGAGAACCAAGGTGTAGATATGCTTCATCTCATCTGTTACTGGACCAAGAGCGATGGTACGGGTGATGTCTGTAGTTGCATCCTGATACTGGGCACCGGAATCCAGCAGAAGAAGTCCTTCCGGCTTGAGCGGAATATCGGTCTCCGGAGATGCCTCGTAATGCACGATAGCTCCATGCTCCTGATAACCTGCAATTGTATCAAATGAGATGTCGCGGAACAAATCCTGTTCAGCACGCAATGCAGTCAACTTCTTGTCGATGGAAATCTCGGTCTCACCTCCAGCTTCCACAGCAGGGAGCAGCCATCTCAGGAACTTGACCATTGCCACGCCATCACGTACCATCGCCCGGCGATAGCCGCAATTTCAGCTTCACTCTTCACAGCCTTCATGGCAGGTATCGGAGAGTTCTGGGAAACGATTTCCTGGCATTTCACGGTTTTCCAAAGATGATAACTGGTTTCATTGCCATCCAGCAGAATATTATATTCTGCATACTGCTCCAATCCCTCTTCCACCTTATTATAATTATATACAGAGATACCAGCTTCCCGGAGATAAGCACGAACTTCATCTGTAAGCTTAGCCTCATCTACAAAAAGCGACACCTTATCAGATGCAATCAGGAGATAACTAACGAATACCGGATTGCAATGAACATCCGTACCACGCAAGTTCAAAGTCCAGGCGATATCATCGAGTGCAGACACCAGCATACCATCAGCATGAACACCTCGCAAAGCCTTTCTGATTCGAGCGATTTTGGAAACGGCTGTCTCACCGGCAAATTCCAAAGGCTGAATCTCCACCGGATTTTCCGGAATAGCAGGACGATTTTTCCATATCTCCTTCAAAGGATCAAAATTAGTGCGCAAGGTAATACCACCCTCCTTACGCAAATCAGAGATAAGTGCCGAGGTCATTGAGTATGAGTTGACCATACCATCCAGTCCGACCTCTGGAGATGCAACATCTGCCAATTCCTTTCCCAGCCATTCAGCAACAGTAGGAGTTCCAGGAATCTTGAGCTTCATTAACTGGAATTCTGTTCCACTCAACTGTTCTTCTGCCGCAAGGAAGTAGCGGGAGTCTGTCCACAATGCAGCAGAGTTCATGGTTACTACAGCGGTTCCAGCCGATCCGTTGAATCCGGAGATCCAAGCTCTGCCGAGCCAATGGTCTGCCACATACTCACTCTGATGAGCATCCGTACTAGGGAAGATAAAGGCAGCCAGATGCTCACGCTTCATCACTTCCCTCAAGCTAGCTAATCTTAGATTGATTTCATTCATAATTGCCAAGTATTGATAATAACATATTCGATTTTCATGCCATTTACCGCCTCCAGAGCAGAGGAAATAACGGCATTTTGCTAATTAGAGATTACAAAGATACTAATTTTAAGAATTAATCACAAATTTAAGCGTAAAATAATGCACGATTTACATTACTTTTTATTAATTTTGCGGTCGGAAAGCTAAAAGTACGAGATTTACGGTCTTTTTAACCGATAGCAATCCCAAAAAGCAAGGGCTGCGACCAGGTGCCGCCTACCCTAACAAGAAATTTATAAACACTTAAATAAAAAATTGTAGTTATGGAATTTTTAACAAATGACAAGCTCGTTATCGTCGGTGCAGGCGGTATGATTGGTTCTAACATGGTTCAGAGCGCTTTGATGCTCGGTCTTACTCCTAATATTTGTCTCTACGACATCTTCGAGCCAGGTGTTCACGGTGTATTCGATGAGATTCAGCAGTGCGCATTCCCTGGTGTTAACGTTACTTATACAGTAAATCCAGAGGAAGCTTTCACTGGTGCTAAGTACATCATCTCTTCTGGTGGTGCTCCTCGTAAGGAGGGTATGACTCGTGAGGACCTTCTCAAGGGTAACTGCAAGATCGCTGCTGAGTTCGGTGACAATATCAAGAAGTACTGCCCAGAGGTTGAGCACGTAGTTGTTATCTTCAACCCAGCTGACGTTACAGCTTTGACAGCTCTTATCCACTCTGGTTTGAAGCCAAATCAGTTGACTTCACTCGCAGCTCTCGACTCTACTCGTTTGCAGCAGGCTTTGGCTCTCGAGTTCGGTGTACAGCAGGATAAGGTTACTGGCGCTCACACTTACGGTGGTCACGGCGAGCAGATGGCAGTATTTGCTTCTCAGGTTAAGGTTGACGGCAAGCCATTGGCAGAGATGGGTCTTTCTGACGAGCGTTGGGAGGAGATCAAGCACCACACAGTACAGGGTGGTTCTAACATCATCAAGCTCCGTGGCCGTTCTTCATTCCAGAGCCCAGCTTACAATGCAGTTAAGATGATCGAGGCTGCTATGGGTGGCGAGAAGTTCACATTGCCTGCAGGTTGCTACGTTAATTGCGACAAGTGCGGCTTCAAGAACGTAATGATGGCTATGCCTACTACTATCGACAAGACTGGTGTTCACTTCACAGAGCCTACAGGTACAGAGGAAGAGCTCGCTAGCCTCGCTAAGTCTTACGAGCACCTTTGCAAGATGCGCGATGAGATCGTAGAGCTTGGCATCGTTCCTCCAGTAGCTGAGTGGAAAGAGATGAACCCTAACTTGTAATTCTCCACTTCGGATTTTTAGAAGTTAACTCGATAAGGGCTGAATCGTGAAAATGCTTCATGATTCAGCCTTTTTTGGTTTTCATTTTTCCTGCCTTCAGCAACTTTATCCGCAAATACGCCATAAAGTTACACTTTTCTGTAAATCGGGTTATACGACTTTGGCATTATTTTTGTAATTTTGCAAACAGAAATAACAAATAAGAAAGGATAATAGAAAATTATGGAACAGATAAAGAACAAATCATTCGGAGGCGAGCGCCCTCTCTTTGGTGCTCACGATGTACGCCTGGAGGACATCACAATTACAGATGGCGAGTCGGGCATCAAGTGCTGCAAGAACATAGAATGCCACCATTCCAAGTTTTATGGCAAATACCCTTGGTGGCATGTGGATGGCTCCCTCATCACAGACTGCTACTTCGCCCCAGAGAGCCGTTCCGCCATCTGGTATAGTGATAATATGGTGATGAAAGACTGCACCATCGATGGTCCTAAGTTCTTCCGCGAAATGAAGAACCTAGAATTGGAAAACGTCAACATCACGGATGCAGACGAGACTTTCTGGAAGATAGATGGTCTGAAACTGAAGAACGTAAAGCTTCACGATGGCACCTATCCATTCATGTTTTCCAAGAACATTTATGTAGATGGACTGGAGAGCGACTCCAAGTATGTATTCCAATACTGCAGCAACGTGGAGATTCACCATGCCAAGATAACTACCAAGGATAGTTTCTGGGAGTGCGAGAATGTGACCGTTTATGATTCAGAACTGAATGGCGAGTATCTTGCCTGGCACAGCAAGAACATCAAGTTCGTACGTTGCCACATCAGCGGCGAGCAGCCACTCTGCTATATGGACCACGTCACACTCGAAGACTGCACATTTGATAAGGAATGCGACCGCGCCTTTGAGGATTGCATGAACATCAATGCACACATCAAGGGAAGCATCACCAATATCAAGAACCCTATTTCCGGAAGAATCGAGGCAGACGAAGTGGGAAGCGTAACCTACACAGAGTTTGCCAAGCACCTAAGGGAGCATGTGAAATCATCGACCATTCGAAATAGCAGAAGCATTCATTGCAATTCTGTATTCCCTTAAACAAAATAAGCATTGCCATTAAGGAGAAATGTTCTTAGTATTAGGAGAAATCTCTGTTCATAAGTTCTGAACTTACATTCAACAGTGTTGAACTTATGTTCAACAGTGCTGAACATAAGTTCAACACTTGTGAACGGAGATTTTGATAAAGGAAAAAGAGATTTATCCTACGGGCAATGAAGAAATAACATAGATAGAAAACAAATATGAAATACAATTTTGATGAAATCATCGAACGTCGCGGTACCAATTCCTATAAATGGGATCTGGTAAAGGAAGACGGCGTTATTCCGATGTGGGTAGCAGACATGGATTTCCAGACAGCTCCCTGCATCATTGAAGCTCTGCAGAAGCGTGTTGCTCACGGTATCTTCGGCTACACCCTAGTACCAGATTCTTACTACGAGGCAATCATCAACTGGTTTTCCCGCCGCCACCAGTGGAAGATAGAGAAAGACTGGATTCTCTATACTTCGGGTGTAGTACCAGCTATCTCCTGCAGCCTAAAGGCTATCTGTATGCCAGGCGAGAAGGTTTTGGTGCAGACTCCAGTGTACAACTGCTTCTTCTCATGCATTACCAATAGCGGCTGCGAAGTAGTGGAAAATGAATTGAAGCGTGTGGGCAACTGCACCTACGAAATCGATTTTGAGGATTTCGAGCGCAAGTGTGCCGATGAGAAGACCACCGCCTTCATTCTCTGCAACCCTCACAACCCAGCCGGAAGAGTATGGAAGAAAGAGGAACTGGAGCGAATGAACGACATCTGTCTCAAGCATAATGTGAAGATCATTGCCGATGAAATTCACTGCGAACTCGTCATGCCTGGCTATCACTACACTCCATTTGCCAGCATCAGCGAAGCTTGCCGCGACAACTGCGTGGTACTGAACTCACCTTCAAAGTCATTCAATATTGCCGGGCTCCAGATAGCCAACATCATCTGTCCGGATGCAGCATTGCGCCGCCGCATCAACCGTGCCATCAACATCAACGAGGTATGTGATGTCAATCCCTTCGGCATCATCGCTCTCCAGGCTGCCTACAACGAGGGTGAGGAATGGCTCGACGAACTGAACCAGTATCTCTACGAAAACTATCAGGCTGTAAAGGAATTCTTCAATACCGAATTGCCGCAGGTTCGCGTAACCCGCCTGGAAGGTACTTACCTTGTTTGGCTCGACATTCTACCATTCGAATTATCTAGCGACGAGGCTTACGAGAAACTGATGAATGACGGCAAGGTGTTCGTCAACAGCGGTACGATGTATGGCAGAAAGGCTGGTCAAGGCTACCTGCGCCTCAACATCGCCTGTCCTCGCAAGACCCTGATGCAGGGTTTGATTCGCATCGCACGAGTTCTCAGCCAGTATATGGACGAGGAGGATTTGAGCGGATGTCCTGCATAAAAGAGCGGATGTCCTGCATAAAAGAGCGGATATCCTGCATAAAAGAGCGGATATCCTGCGTAAAGAGCAAATAAAGAGAAAAGAATTCTAAATACAATGTTTAAAACAAGATAATATGGAAAATGAAGTTTTAAAAGCCATCAAGGAGAGAAGAAGCATTCGTCGATTCAAGGCTGACCAGATTACCGACGAGGAATTAAAGACAGTTTTGGAAGCTGGCACTTGGGCTGCTACCGGTCATGGCACACAGGAGCCATTCATCATAGCAGTTCAGAATCCTGAGGTTTGCGCCCAGCTTCGCAAGATGAACGCAGACATCATGGGTGTGGAGAGTGATCCTTACTACGGAGCGCCAACCATCGTCATCGTCCTGGCACCAGAAAGTAATGTAAACGGAGTAAAAGACGGCAGCCTCATCCTAGGCAATATGATGCTTGCAGCCCACTCCATCGGTCTTTCTTCCTGCTGGATCAACCGTGAAGATGGCATGTTCGCATCAGAAGAAGGCAAGAAGCTGATGAAGGACTGGAATCTTCCTGAAGGTTTGATGGGAGTAGGAGCCCTGGCATTGGGTTATGCATCTGCACATCCTCATACCGTAAAGCCTCGCAAGGAGGATTACTACCGCATCATCAAATAGAAAAAGCATAATACAAGCATGGAATAAAACAAATAGAATTCTATGCCAAACATCAAAAAAGGTCTCATGATTTTCAAAAACCATGAGACCTTTTATATATTATAATGTAACCTTGGCCAAAACCTTGTCTGTGGCTCCCGAAAGGCTCGCTACGAAAGCACCAGCCTCATCGCCAGCCTGCTTCAGGAAAGCTTCGTCATTCATCAGCGACTTCATCAAGCCCTCGAAATCCTCGTAGGTATTGATTTCGAAACCGCCACCCGATTTCAGCAAGCCCTGAGCCTCCTGGAACTTCTTGTTGTTTGGACCGAAGATAACCGGCATATTCCATACAGCAGCTTCCAGAGTATTATGAATGCCGACACCAAATCCGCCGCCGACATAAGCCACATCTCCATAGTTATACATACTGCTCAGCAATCCGAAGCAATCAATAATCAACACATCAGCCTTGGCTGCTTCTTCTGGCGTAGTCTGAGTATAACGTACTACCTTCTTATCCCTCAAGAGAGAAAGAATCAACTTCAGATGTTCCTCAGCAATCACATGAGGAGCAATCAACAGTCGCCAATTCTTATGCTCATTGAAGAAACGGATAAAGATTTCCTCATCAGGAGGCCATGAACTACCAGCCACGAAGACCTTATAATCCGGACGAGATGCTTTTTCAGAAGAAACATCAGAAGAAACCGAAGCTTTTTCTGCCGAACCAGCCACCCCACTTCTGAAAGCTTCGCAGATAGGCAAGCGCTTTGCAGCCTCCTTGATCTGGAGCACACGGTCGAAACGAGTATCTCCTACCACATCCACATCCTTGATGCCGATGCTTTCGAGCAATCGTTTGCTCTCCTCGTTCTGCACGAAGAAACGGGTAAAACACTTCAGTACATTTGCATAACTCCTGCCGTACCACTTGAAGAATACCTGATCCTCGCGGAAGATACTGCTCACACTATAGGTAGGAATGTTGCGATGCATAAGAATATGAAGGAAATTAGACCAGAACTCATACTTGATGAAGAAAGCCATCACAGGGCGTACCAGGCGAAGGAAACGGATGGCATTCAGACGGGTATCCACTGGCATATAGCAGATAATGTCGGCACCCTCATAGTTCTTGCGCACCTCATAACCCGAAGGAGAATAAAAGGTGAGCAAAATCTTATACTGAGGATATTCCTTGCGGATTTGCTCCATCAATGGACGTCCCTGCTCAAACTCGCCGAGCGAAGCCGCATGAAACCAAATGTACTTAGCATTAGGATCCACCTTTTGCTTCAATATCTTGAAAGCCTCACGCTCACCACGCCACATTTTGCGTACTTTTTCATTAAACAGACTGGCGATGGCAATACCCAACAGGACGAAATATATTACGATATTATAGATCATGATATTACTTTTATTGGTTAGTATCTATAAATACGTGAACTCTCTGAGAAACATTCAGCCCGACGGCGAAAGTTCCTCAGAGAGATGTTTATTGTGAATTAACCCAAAACTTCGATAGCCTTGCGAAGGCGACGCAAAGTCTCCTCCTTACCGAGGAAGGCAGAGATGTCGAACATACCTGGTCCCTTGCCCTCTCCTACGAGAGTCAGACGGAAAGCATTCATCACATCACCGAGCTTGTAACCCTTATCCTCTACCCACTTCAATACGACAGGCTCCTGACCCTCGATAGAGAAGTCCTCGATGCCCTCAAGAACCTCAGCGAGTTCAGTCATCTGCTGTGCAGAGTACTCCTTCCAGCGTTTCTTGGCTGTCTTGGCATCATACTCTGTAGGAGGGAGGAAGAAGAATGAGCACAATGGCCACAACTCATAGACGAAGTTCACACGATCCTTCATCATGTGTACCACCTGCTTTACTCTATCCAAAGTCTCCTCTACACCATTGTTGGCTACGATTGGTGCAAAGAGGTTGGCAATCTCATCATCACTCTTCATGAGAATGTACTCGTGGTTGAACCAGATACCCTTCTTGAAGTCGAACTTGGCACCAGCCTTGGAACAGCGGGAGATATCAAAAGCCTTCACCAACTCATCGAGAGAGAAGATTTCCTGCTCTGTACCAGGGTTCCAACCGAGGAGCGCCAGGAAGTTGACTACTGCCTCTGGGAAATAGCCACTCTCACGATAACCTGAAGAAACCTCACCGGTCTTAGGATCGTGCCACTCCAATGGGAATACAGGGAAACCGAGGCGGTCACCATCGCGCTTGCTCAACTTACCCTTACCCTCTGGCTTGAGAAGCAGAGGAAGGTGGGCGAAGCGAGGCATGGTATCTTCCCAACCAAATGCCTGATAAAGAAGAACGTGTAATGGGGCACTAGGCAACCACTCCTCACCACGAATCACGTGAGAGATTTCCATCAGGTGGTCGTCCACGATGTTTGCCAAGTGGTAAGTTGGCAATTCATCAGCACTCTTATAGAGCACCTTGTCATCCAGGATATCACTCATCACCTTCACGTCGCCACGAATCATATCGTTGACATGAATCTCCTGTCCTGGTTCAATCTTGAAACGCACGGTATATTGCTTACCGTCTGCGATGAGCTGATCTACCTCCTCCTTGGAAAGGGTGAGAGAGTTGCGCATCTGCATACGGGTATGAGCATCGTACTGGAAATTCTGAATCTCAGCACGCTTAGCTTCCAGCTCCTCTGGAGTATCGAAAGCGATGTATGCCTTACCATTGTCCAAAAGCTGCTGTACATATTTCTTATAGATATCACGACGCTCGCTCTGACGATAAGGACCATGCTCGCCACCGAAACTCACACCCTCATCAAACTGGATACCGAGCCACTTGAAAGATTCCAGGATATATTCCTCGGCTCCTGGTACGAAACGATGAGAGTCTGTATCCTCGATACGGAACACAAGCTCACCACCATGCTGGCGAGCAAACAAATAATTATAAAGGGCGGTACGGACACCACCAATGTGCAGTGCTCCCGTTGGACTTGGGGCAAAACGCACTCTTACTTTTCTATCTGCCATGTCTTATTTTATAGCTATTTTTGAATTTTTCTGCAAATTTACAGTTTTTTTTGCGATTATAATAGTTTTTTTTCGTATTTTCGCACTGTAAAAAGGAATTAATGGGAGAAAAGATGCTTTTTTGCTCAATATTTGGGAAAATGAGCAGCTTTTTAGCCCAAAAACGTCACAAACCATAAAGCGTAACAAACATGAGTATATTCAACAATCCCGAGGAGAATTATTGGCGCAACCTGATCACCAAGACCATTCTCGTTATCTTTACAGTTTCCATCATTGTCTGGTTTTTGCCACGCAATGAGGGCAGACAGTTCCGTTACGACGTGGGAAAACCTTGGATGTACGGTTCTGTAATTGCCACCTTCGACTTCCCGATCTACAAGACCGATGAAGCCATCAAGCACGAGCAGGATTCGCTGCTACGGCAGTTCCAACCGTACTACACTGTGAAATCCAATGTCGGCAATGAACAGATCAAGCGTTTTCTCCACGACTTCAATCAGGGAATTCCAGGACTTCCGAAGGAATACGTGGAACTCATAGCCAACCAGCTGAAGCAGGTTTATCAGACGGGCATTGTCAGCACGCCTGAATATAACCGTATCTACAAGGATTCTACCAGTATGATACGCATCATCAGCGGCAAGAATGCCAAGAGCTTTCCTATCGGTAACTTCTACTCTACCATTGCCGCCTATGAGCACATCTTCTTTGATGAGAAGATATCAGCACAGCGGCAGATTCTCTCCCGCTGCAATCTCAACGACTATGTGGAACCCAACCTTATATATGATAAGGAACGCTCGGAGGCTGAACGAACAGACTTGCTGAGTAGCATTCCGCTAGCCAGCGGAATGGTGATGAGTGGACAGAAGATCATCGACCGAGGCGAAGTAATCAATGACTATACTTACCGAGTACTTAACTCTTTCGACAAGGAGACGAAGCGCCGAAGTTCTACGGAGGACGAGCTTACCACTACCATCATCGGCCAGGCACTCTTCGTACTGCTCCTCGTGATGATGTTTACCTTCTATCTCACGCTCTTCCGTAAAGACTACTTCGACAAGCCACGCAGCATCACCATGCTCTATGCGATGATTACGCTGTTCCCTATCTTCGTGTCACTCATCATGAAGCACAATTTCTTCAGCGTATATATCATCCCATTTGCCATGGCGCCTATCTTTGTGCGCGTCTTTATGGATTCACGAACGGCTTTCATCACGCATGCCACGATGATTCTCATCTGTGCGGCAGCTGTGAGATACCAATATGAATTCATCATCGTGCAGCTGGTTTCCGGCTTGGTTGCGATTTACAGTCTGCGCGAATTATCCAAGCGCTCGCAGATTTTCTTCACAGCCCTCCTGGTTGCCATCAGTACCACCGTGGTATATGTGGCCCTCCAGCTGATGCAAGACAACCAAGTGTTCAATATCGACCGCAGCATGTACACCTATTCCACCATCAATGGAATCTTCCTGCTGCTCGCCTATCCACTGATGTACATCATCGAGAAGACGTTTGGTTTCACTTCTAATGTCACACTCTTCGAGTTGTCCAACACCAACAAGGGGCTGTTGCGCAACCTGAGCGAGATTGCTCCTGGTACATTCCAGCACTCCATCACCGTAGGTAATCTGGCAGCGGAGATAGCCAACCGTATCGAGGCAAACAGTCTGCTGGTACGTACCGGAGCACTCTATCACGATATCGGCAAGATGACAAACCCGGTATTCTTTACGGAGAACCAGGCTGGAGTGAATCCACACGACCAGCTGAGTGACCTGGAAAGTGCCCAGATCATCATCAGTCACGTAACAGAAGGACTGAAGATGGCAGAAAAGGTAGGTTTGCCGGGTATCATCAAGGACTTCATCACCACTCATCACGGCACGGGTATAGCCAAATTCTTCTATGTAAACTATTGCAATGCCCACCCTACAGAAGTGGTCGATAAGTCGCAGTTCCAATATCCGGGACCCAATCCGTTCACCCGAGAGCAGGCTATCCTGATGATGGCGGATACGGTAGAAGCAGCCTCCCGCTCACTGAATGAATACACAGAGGAAAGTATCAGTAATCTGGTTAACAAGCTCATCGATGGGCAGGTAGCAGATGGATTCTTCAAGGAATGCCCGATTACCTTCCGTGACATTGCACTTGCCAAACTGGTGCTTATCGATCGTCTGAAGGCAATTTACCATACACGCATCTCCTATCCTCACATGAATGTGAAGGAGAACCAAAGTATGAAAAAGGAGGAAGAAGCTCCTCAAGCTGAAACCGACTCACAAAAGCCATAAAAACAACCCACTTTTCAAGGTTTCTAAACTTACAATAAAAGTTCTCATTTAGCCCAAGAACCTGCGCAAAACTTAAAGTCTGTGCAGATTCTTGGGCTAATTACGTTAATATACATTAAATATCTTCTTAGTATTAAGGCAAAATAGAACATTATAGTTACCTTTGCGGACGTTTTTATTTAATATTATTAAGATGAAGAAACTAAAATTAGTTAGTTTAGCCATTGCGATGGCTTGTGCAGCACCTTCTTTTGCAGGTGGTTTGCTCACTAACACCAATCAGCACGTTGCATTCAACAGAATGATGAGCCGTGAGGCTTCAATTGGTATTGACGGCGTTTACTACAATCCAGCCGGCGTTGTATTCATGGGTGAAGGAAAGCATCTTGCCATCAACTGGCAGTTGGCTTACCAGACACGTAGCATTGAAAATGATTATCCATTGTTCACTAACAATGTGAACAATCCTATTACTCCACGCGAGTTCAAGGGTAAGGCGCTTGCACCTGTTATCCCTTCTTTCCAGTATGCTTATAATAAAGGCAAATGGTCTCTCCAGGCTGGCTTCGCCCTCACTGGTGGCGGCGGAAAGTGTACTTTCGACGATGGACTGGGCTCTTTCGAGAAGATTGTTGCCGAGACAGCTTTGGCAGCTTGCCAGTTGGCAGGTGCCGTTGATCAGGTAGCAGCCCAGTATGGTGTACCAGCTGTTTTCACTAGCGACAAGAGTTTCGGTAAGGAAGGCAAGTATAGCTACAACAGTTATATGCATGGTCGCCAGTACTACTATGGTCTCTCTCTGGGTGCCGCTTATAAGTTCAGCGACAACTTCAGTGCATTCGCAGGCGTACGTGGTGTCTATGCTTCTACCAACTATTATGGATATGTAGAGAACATCAAGGTTGGCGCAATGCCTCTCTATATGGTACTCGACCCTACCAAGGAAACAGCAGCTAACATCGAGTTGAGCTGTGACCAGAGCGGTGTGGGCTTCACTCCTATCATCGGCGTGGATTTCAAGACTGGCAAGTGGAACTTCGCTGCCAAGTATGAGTTCAAGACTCGTATCCGCCTGAAGAACAAGTCTGTAAACCAGGTCCCAAGTATCGGTAACCTTCCAGACAACCTCCGCAATGCTTACATTACTAATGGCGTACCAGAGGCTGCAGCAGATGCCATCATCGGCAACCCAGTTATTCAGGGAGCCATGGGACAGTTGAAGACTCAGTTCGATGCCAAGCTTGAAAAGGCTATCGGTGAATACGAGGATGGTAAGAAGATTGCAGGCGATATTCCTGCTTACCTGGCACTCGGTGTAGGTTACAGCCCTGTAAATGCCGTACGCGTAAACGTTGGTTTCCACTGGTTTGATGACAAACACGCTACATCATACAACAATCGTCAGGAGAAGTTGGACCGCGGTACCTTGGAGTACAACGCAGGTGTTGAGGTGGATGTCAACAAGAAAATTACCTTGAGTACAGGTTGGCAGAACACTAACTATGGCTTGAGCGATGAGTATATGGACGACAAGTCTTTCGTTGTTGGTTCTAACTCTGCAGCCGTCGGTGGTGTTTATCACATCAACAAGAAGATGGATCTGAACGTGGCTTACTTCCACACCTTCTATCAGCACAAGAAGACTTCAGAGAAAGTTCAGCTCAGTGCAAACCAGAGCATCAACTACAACTCAGACTACACACGTAACAACAATGTGTTTGCCGTTGGTCTTGACATCAATTTCTAAAAAGAATCCACCTTCTTTTCAAAAGAAAAAACATAACTACAATTATAAAGGCTATCCCGCATCATGCAGGATAGCCTTTTCCATTACATCGGGTCCACATCATAATATATCTGCAAAGCTCCATACCTCGGATCTTTTGCCATCATCTGCTGGGCATATTTCAGATATTCGCGCACCTTCTTCTGGTCGATACCATTCTCCAGCTTGATAACAATCTTGCGGATATTCATTGTCTTTACACGTGCTACAGCCGGCTTATCCGGTCCGAGTACACGTTCACCAAACCATCCTCTCAGCGTCTTGCCCAATTCCAGACTTGCCTGCTGGCAGATTTTTTCGTGCTTGTGCTTCAGGAACACATTGATAAGATGGAAGAAAGGCGGATAATGAAACATTCTTCTCTCCTCCAGAATTCCCTTGAAAAGAGAATCATAGTCATTGTGTACTACCTGACTGATGATAGGCAGTGTCGGATTCTTGGTCTGCAGAATCACGAGTCCCCGTTTGCCCTTTCTTCCGGCTCTTCCACTCACCTGCGCCATCATCATGAAAGCGTGCTCATAAGCTCGGAAATCAGGATAGTTGAGCATCGAATCAGCATTCAAGATACCTACTACACTCACTTTATCGAAATCCAGCCCCTTGGAAATCATCTGCGTACCTATCAGAAGATTCGTCTTTCCCGAAGAGAAATCGGAGATCAGTCGCTCGTAGGCATTTCGGGTACGGGTTGTGTCTAAGTCCATTCGGGCGATGCGGGCTTCTGGAAAGATCTCGGAAATCTGGTCTTCGATGCGCTCTGTTCCTATTCCCCTGCCCATCAACTCTGTACTTCCACAGTTCGGGCATTCCGTTGGGACGGGATAGGTATAACCGCAGTAATGGCAGGTAAGGAGATTGATACTCTTATGCAGGGTAAGCGAAACATCACAGTTCTTGCATTTCGGCACCCATCCGCACACCTTACATTCTATCATCGGCGCAAATCCTCTTCGGTTCTGGAAGAGGATAGCCTGCTCTCCATTCTTCAAAGCCTCCCTCACCGCAGCTAAGAGCTGTGGCGAATAAGCACCCGTCATCATCTTTCTATGGCGAAGGTCTTTCACATCCACCACCTGTATCCCTGGCAACTGTATATCCTTGTATCGGGTCTTCAGTTCTACCAATCCATACTTACCCTGCTGGGCATTGTAATAGCTTTCCATCGAAGGGGTAGCCGTTCCCAGAAGCACCTTTGCCTCCGGATACATATTGGCAAGCACGATGGCTGCACTGCGGGCATGATAGCGTGGAGCCGGATCCTGCTGCTTGAAAGAGGTCTCGTGCTCTTCATCGATGATGACAAGTCCCAGTTCCTGGAAAGGCAGAAAGACTGCGCTTCTAGCTCCCAGGATAACATCATAGGGATGTCCGGAGAGTTGTTTCTGCCAGATTTCCACGCGTTCAGCATCACTATATTTAGAATGATAGATACCGAGCCGGTCGCCAAAGACTTTGTGCAGTCGCTCCATAATCTGAACCGTCAGGGCGATTTCGGGCAGCAGATAGAGCACCTGCTTGTGTTCCTCGATGGCTTTTTTGATGAGATGGATGTAGATTTCCGTCTTTCCGCTGGAGGTTACACCATGCAGAAGCACTACGTTTTTCTTCAGCATCTGCATCAGTATCTGATTGTAAGCATCCTGCTGCGGCATAGATAACGGCTTGATCTGGTCAAGATGCGATTCTCCAGCCGTATTCAATCTACTCACTTCCAACTCGTAGGTAAAGAGGATGCCTCTGTCGATGAGCGCCTTGACTACAGCCGCCGTGCATCTTGCCTCGTTCATCAGCTCTTCCTTCGTCACCTTCTTGATACCTTCTCTAGGCGTATCTCCCTCCAGACTATCCCAATGAGAAAGAGCCAGGAAGGTAGTCAAAGCCTTCGATTGCTTCAGGGCACGCTGCACCATATTGAGTGCCACGTGCAGAGCCTGTTCATTGCGATAACTGCTAGCCAACTCCACATAGAGTTCCATCTTGGGCTTGAATTTCTCTGTTGATTTCATTCCGGCAGGCATAGCTGCATTATATACATCGCCAAGAGGAGACATATAGTAATCGCTGATCCATTGCCAAAGGCGATATTGCTGGGGAAGGAGAGAGGGGTAGGAATCAAGAACTGCCTCTATCGGCTTACAGTTGAAATCCGGCTTTTTGGAATGTACATCCGCTACCATGGCAATATACTTCTTGCTTTTTCCTAAGGGAACGAGCACTCGCATACCTGCCACGACTTTCTCTTCCATCCCTTCGGGGATAGAATAAGTAAAGGTGCCGTCGAGCGGAAGAGGCAATATCACATCTACATATCTCATTGTTTCTATCTTCTAATTCTTCTGAATGTTTATCGTATGAAACAGCTATCTAACTGTTCTTTCCAAACATTCGTTCTGCAAAGATAGCAAAAAAAAAGCAGATACCCATCATCAGGTACCTGCTTTTATATATTTTAATGTATCTACTCGGAGAGATACAGGCTACAGTAGCTTAGAACCAGTAGCCGAGTGCAATCTGCCAAGAGTTGTTACGGCTCTTGTCAGCTTTTGTAACAGCATCAAAAGCCTTGGAGAAGCTAGCATCAGCCGACTTGCCACAAGCGATATTATAGTTGGCAGATATCTGAAGATGGCTCAGCAAGGTTACACCAGCACCTACGTTTACGCTGAAGTTTGACTTCTTCAAAGAGTAGTTGCCCACCTTTTCCAAATCAAAGTTCTTGTCACCCACATTGAAGCCCCACTGTGGACCAGCAAAGAGAAAAACGTTAGCCAGGCTGCTCAAGCCAAAGCCGTAACGTACGTTGACAGGAATATTGATAGACTGCTGTTTCACATTAGTCTTTCCAAATTCATCATCAATATTATACTTAACGTCAGCCTCTTTCTGGTCGTACAAAGCTGCAGCATCGAAGCTCAAGCCTACGATAGGTACAGTAACCTTCACCATAGGACCAACAAAGAAACCAGTCTTGTTGGAAGCATCAAATACATCTTCGCTGAAAGACATGCTTGTCACGTTCAAACCACCCTTCAAACCGAACTTAATCTGAGCGTTTGCGCTAGTAGCATACATCATTGCAGCCACCATGAATACAAGTGATAAAATCTTCTTCATTTTTTTACCTTTTTAAATTGTTACTAATTCAATATGTTCACATTATATGTTGAATACAACATCTCTTTTACTTAATGGCGCTCTCTTCGCACCGTGACTCTAGCCGAACCGCTGGCAGAAGAGGTTCTATTTTTAGCCTGCTTTGTCTTGACACGGGAAACCTTGCCAGTATTGGCAGATGCGCCACGCAATCCTGTGCTTCGGCGATTCTTCCTTACACTACCCTTTACATCCTTTGCAGCATGGGCAATGCTGTCCAGCGAATCCTTTCGTGCCTGATTGCCCCAGATATTCTTCTCAAAGGCAACCAGTTCTGCCTCGATACGTTTCTGCTCCTTTGTCATGGCAGAATCCGTGGTACAGTATTGAGAAAGGGTTTGTCCCAACAGATTATTGGTCTTGTAAATCTTACCCTTATACTGATTTCTGGCAAAGTAATCATCAATGCTCATCACCACGGCATTGTTCAGATTGCTAGTCATCACCTGCTGTCGGGTGAGATAAGGAGCCAGATCATCATATTTCACCCAAAAGAGGGGATACTTGGTTCCACCGTCTCCAAAGTCATCCTCACGGGTCATGATAGGGCAAAGCGCCAATACCTTGGTATGGAAGGTAGCTGAACGCTGGTCGAAGAAACTGCTTTCCTTGATATAATACGATTTCACCTCACGCGAAGGAATATCGCTGTTGTCTAACTTGATTCTACCATTGGCCTGCTTCTCGTAGTAGATATGATAGTTATCCAGGAAAGACTTCGGATCCACCCGGTCGGCAGCGGCAAAACTCTCATTACCATCCATTCGGTATTGGAATACGGTAATCTTTCCCGTCATCATCAACCTGAAGATGGTGGTAAAGAGATTCATCTGATTTCCCTTCGGCTCTACAGGATAATAAAGCGCAGCATTGGCTTCGTTGTTGAGATCCAGTTCACGGTAGATATCTCTTCTCCAAACCACGTCCTCATCCATCGGGAGAGCAGTAGGAAAGGAGAGCTGCGCACGCAGGGTTGGAGTATCGCCATTCTGCTGCGCTGCTTTCTTCTGTGCTGCCGCCTGCCTGCGGGCCTCAGGTTGTGCCCAGATGCCCTGCACCATTCCCAAGAGCAGGAACAAGAACAATATCTTTTTCATTGACTTTGATTTTTAAATTTGAAACTCCGTTATTACTTTACGATAACTTCCATTGCCGAAGGCAGGGTTCGCATGATGCCGTCGGGACCTACAGCTCTGATATGAGAGATGTAGAAACGACGGTTGCGATACAGCTTTCTGAACTCCTCACGCTGTCTGTCCGAGAAACTGGCTCCAGCAGAAGCCAGCGGAATGGCATTACCCATATTGTCGAAGAAGACTGTTTCGAAACCTACGACCTTGAAAGGAATATCCAGAAGTCCATCATCGATGGCTGCATGAATGCCCGTGGCACCCATCAGATTGGCCTTTGCCAAACCGCCACCTCTGAATCGGTCTGTTCCCATTGCGATATAAGCGGTAGGATCTGGCAATTTTCTGACTTGGAAAACAAAAGGCGGCAGCGAGCGAACCTGTCCCTTATCTCTTGCCGTTACATGAATGGTAACATCCCTGCCAACGGTAGATGGAGTCGCCACGAAATGACCATTGCCTTTTGATACGAACGAGCCACCACTCATAGAGGCAGAGATGGCATTCGCCGGAACACCTGGCACACTGATACTGATAGGATTGGCATAACCTGCATAAAGCACATTCATCAGGTCGGCTGCCACTGTAGCTGAATTCGGCACAGGCAACACCGTATATTTCTGCCTGAAGTCACGACGGATTTCCTCACCCTCCTTACCTTTCATCAGAATATAGCCACTAAACTGATGTTCTCCTACCCCACCAGCCGTAAAGCTATATCTACCATCAGCAGCCTGAAGCCGACTGCCATTGACATAAATCTCAGGGCGCTGGGTACTGTCTATAGCCGCCATCACCACCTGTGAGTTGAATCGCTCACCCGCATAAAGGGTCGTCTTTTCAGGAATCACGAAGGCATTCATCTCACTCACATTCAGTTCCATGAGTTTCACATCCTTCTTATCATCGCCCTTCCGCGGTTCATCCTGCAAGCTTCTCTTCACCTTCTCCACCAACGACTTTCCCTTGACACCAAGTTCCTCTTCTGTAGGAGTATTCAGTGCCAACATAGCCATCAAGACGACATACATCAGATTGATCATCTTCTGGCGTGGTGAAATCGGTCTTTTCTTTATTGCCATTTATTTTTCTTTTAAGTTTGCGGTCATCGCTGCAATCATACGTGCATAGATGCTGTTCAGTTGCTCTATCTGCTGAGCCATCTTCCGGGTCTGTTCGTTAATCTGGTCGATGGTACCAATCTGCTGACTGGCACTTTTCAACTGCATCTCATAAACCTTGGTAATACCGGTAAGCGTGCGGTTCAGGTTTTCCATCTCCTCACTGTCACGAGTCAGACGGGAGCTCTGCTCATTAACCTTACCAAGAGTATCTACCAGATTCTTCAGTTCATCCACATAGCTGCTCTGCACTTTCTGCATTTCCTCAGAAGCTACCTGCATTTCTGCCAAGGCATCCGGCTGAACTATTGGGGAAGCCTGGTTGGCAACACCAGCAATTGGAGAAGAAGATGCTCCCATGTTAGAAGCAGCCACATTCTTGTCCTGATATTCTATCTTACCCGTCTCCAGATATTCCTCCGTCACATGAGTAGGAAGCTCTCTGCCATCAGCAGTCTTATCGAAAGGACGGTCGAAAGCTGACAGGAAGAACACAACAATCTCAGTGCCCATTCCCAGGAAGATCATCAGTTTGGCTCCGGGAAGATGCGTCAACGTGAAGAGAGTACCTGCAATAACGATACTCGCACCCCAACTATATGCATAGTTCAGGAAAGTTTGTCCCGGAACGCTATCCATCCACTTCTGCAGACGATAGACAATATTATATTTACTATAGTCACCCATTTTGATTATCTCCTATTCTTATTTCTTGATGGTTTCTGCTTGGCACTCGATGTCGTAGCCAGACTTCTTACGCAGCGGAATCCGATATATGATCGTGGCTGGTTCTGGTATTCCCAAGAGCGCCATGCCGAGCGGATAAAAGATTCCGAATCTTTCCAGGAACCACCTCTTACACTCTTTTTCTTCAACCGATATGGATCTTCCTTGGCTGCATTGTATTTCAGGTCAGGATTCAGATCATTCATCGCATCCACTCCTGCCTCCGTATAAACGGTGCTGGTCCATTCCGCCACATTGCCAGCCATATCATAGAGCCCGTTCGAGTTGGGTGAATAAATACCCACCTTACTCGTTATCAGGTTACCATCCTTGGTATAGTTGCCCCTATCTGGCTTGAAGTTGGCATAGAAACATCCATCTCCATTCTTTACGTCAGCATTGTCCCAAGGGAACTCACTCTGATTCTTTCCTCTGGCAGCAAACTCCCATTCTGCCTCTGTTGGCAGACGGTAACGCTGCACGAATCTTGCCTCCGGTCCCAAACCTTTCAGAAGGTAGTCGGTACGCCAGGCACAAAAGGCATTCGCCTGCTCCCAGGTGACACCCACAACAGGATAATCGTTGTAGGCTGGATTACTGAAATAGCTTCTCAGATAAGTTTCATTATCTGAGTTGCGGAAATCATTCACCCAGCAAGTTGTATCCGGATAGATATTCACGATATAAGTATTGAGGAAATCCCACGGACCGCTCAACGGGCGGTTGATGGTCTCTCTCACCACTCTACCCTCATCATCATAATAAGCGGTATCCTTCGAAATCATCACTACCTCATCAGGATTTATCTGGATATCTGTATTCAGACTGCGCTCCTGCGGATTGATTCGGTTACGGCGAAGGGCTGCTGCAGTATAATCATAGATTTCATACTTATAGTTGAGCTGGCGCCAATCAATCAGCTTCTCACCGGTCACAGGATTCACATTGTAGAGACTTTCTATCGCACGCAGTTCATCCTCATTCGGCTTTCTTGGCAAAGGCTTCTTCCAGTTAACCTGCGGAGGAACCGGGTCGCCATTCTTGTCTTCGGTAATCATATAGGTCTCATCACCGGCATAGGCAGGATCGGCAAGACGGGTACGAAGGATAGAATCGCGTACATAAGCAACAAACTGCTTGTACTCAGAGTTCGTAATCTCAGTATCATCCATCCAGAAACCATCTACGGAAACATCCTTACGGGGTGTCTTTGCACCCCATAGTGAATCCTGAGTCTCAAGACCCATCTTCAGGAAACCACGGTTCACCTTTACCATTCCGTAAGGTGTAGGCTCCACGAACCCTCTTCCGCTTACGCCCACAACTTCTCCTCCTCTACCTGCCATGGAAGTAGATTTGGCACTAAAACAGCCACTCAGGGAGAGCAGTGCTACAAGTGAGCAGAAGAGTCCTAATATTTTCTTCATTTCTATATTCATATTCTTGATGATATACTATAGTATTCTAACACTTTGATGTTTGTTCTTTCCTTTTTTGGCAAGACTGATCTCTGTCTGGTATCCTATGAAGAGTTCATGGCTACCATTGCCCGCATTCAACTTCGAAGTATAGCACTCATAACTGTACCCAAGCATTACCCCATGAAAAGTACCTCCCAATAGAAAGGTCACAGAATGATCAGGACTGTAGGTGAGTCCACCATACAAATGCTTTCCCTCGTGCTGATATACCAGCCGCCCAGTAACATCGCCTCGCCACGCCGTACCATCATACCTGACAAGAGCAGATGACTTTATAGATAAAAACGGATTTCTCAGTTGAATATTGTATCCACCAGTCAAATAATACGTTGCATCAATCTTAAATTCATTTGAATCCCCCAGATTGATCGTAGTAGAAGTAAGATGCTGCCCTGAAAGCCCAACATACCAATTACGATGAATGAAATAGAGACCCAAGGCAAAATCCATTCCGCTTCCCTCTACATTTGTCGTAGCAAAAGCAGGGTCGCCCGATTCTTCTGCATCCACCTTGCTTCCATCAAAACTCTCACTCAGCATACTGCCCTGCAATCCAAAGCTCATCATTCCTCCCCATATCTTCTTTTTATAAGCATACTGCAGGCTAAGACGCTGATGGGTAAAGAGACCTATCTGGTCATTCATTAGCGAAACGCCCACACCCTGCTGATGATTGAAAAGCAGGAAAGGCATATCAGCTGCCAGATACATCGTACGGGGATTGTGTTCGAAGCCAGCCATATCAAGAGCATAAGCAGCCGTAACATTCAGTTTTGCCTGCTTACCCACTGCTGCAGGATTGAAGGATGACTCCATGTCGAAATAATGACTGAAGGATGGATCATACTGCGCTCTCGTACAGAGCACGCCTGCCAGCAAAAAACATAATATGATGATTCGTCTTAACACAATGTAATAACGTAAATTGTCGCTGAATATTATATATAATGTAATGATTGTAGGAACATCCAGGCAAATATAAACTGGAAAAGGAACATAAAGAAGATGAAAAAGGCTGTTCTCCGTATAGAGAACAGCCCTATCATCGACTTTTAATATTCGTCGTCATTCCAGAGGAATATTAGGCTGAATACCAAACACTTATAGCCTTCTAACTTTTTTATTGAACATTTTATTAAGGAGTAAAAGTCGCTAAAAGGCTTTTCTAAACCTATCTTGCAACTCCTTGATTCGCTCTAAAAGTTTTTCGAAAGATAAAGTCTGACCATAGATAAAGTGGTTACACATCTCTGCATAATCACCTTCCCAATCCTTCATCAACTCTTGCCTAGGAACGAAATCAATCTCACTAGGCATCAACTTAGAATAATCTACATACCCAACAGCATAGTATATGGAACGATGCTTAACTATACGCTCATACAAATCAATATCCTGCAGGGCTTGTTTGCCAAATCCTGTATCCATCAAGCGTTCGAGATCATAAAGATGTCTAGACATTCGGACATGACGAGGAGTCTGTTTCTGAAATTCCTCGCATAGCAGGAATGCCTTCTCTAGGAATGTTCGAGTAGGCACAACTGTTCTGACCGTAGCTGTAGCCGCCGCATCTTCTCCAGGGAAAGTCTGCTCAATATATGATGAAATCAAACGGTCTTCCGTAGGTTCATTCATAGACAAGCAACTAATCTCTATCTTAACTCTTGGCGGAATATACTCTATCGTATGACCAAGCATAGACTCATAATGAACGAGAATGACAGACGGATCCTTATCACTTGCAACGGGACTTGCCTTACCATCCTCATCAATTTCCTCTACTACATTTTCTATATGGTATCCTTCCACACCAAGTTTCTTTAGATTTTCATCCAACTCTGCTGAAACTGTATCAAGAAAATACCTACGTGCCTTCTTGCGAAGTTTTTCACGCTGATTCTTTGTCGTCTTCTCTATACCGAAGAATTCATGGCTTACAGATAAGTCTATATCCTCACTGAATCTTTCTATCAAATTCCATCCTTTACTGAGACTTGTACCTCCCTTAAAGATGAGTTGATCTGCACATGAACATTTGAAAAGAGCGTTGAGCACCACAGTTACTCACCAGTCCTTTTCAATTGCAACCTGATTAATACGAAACTTCTCTTCCGCACGTTGCAACATTGCTATTCGTTCATCTATTGTGTGATTTAACCAAAGTGTCATAATGCTCGTTTTTATCTATTATATCAGTTATCAGCTTTCTCATCCATACTGGCATGAGAGTAAGGTCTTGTACAAACAAGTCTTTATGTTCCTCTTCATTGACCAATTTTCTTATGGTAGAGAGTTCTTGATTACCTACATTCTTTTGTCCTAATGTTCTAAGAGCTTGTACAAGAAGCGCTGCCAACACTGTCTGAAAAGCAAAGTTCTTAGGAACACTTCTCTTCAACTCTATAGTCCGATTTCCAAGAGTCAAGACTCTTCCACTTCCCGATGTCAGATAAGTATATTTTGTAGGCACCTGTGTTGAGAGTCCAAGTTTGTTGAGCGCTGTAACTCCTGAAGGTTGTATTTGTACCTTATCTCGCTGGGCTATAGCCATCACCATTTCATCTATTGATGGATAGACTATCCCAAATCGGGTATTCTTAGGGCGAAGATAAACCCCATTAGCTAATCGAACTATATTTCCCTTTTTTTCTTCTACAGAAAGTGCACGACTTACCACCTTCTCATTATCATTGATGTCCGAGAAGTCTGAGATGAAGAGAATCTGCCCTTCACTTGTCTCGTATATACGGTTTGCTATTTCTGCCATATCGTTTTCTTTCTTTAATGGTGCAAAAATACAAAAAATCAGCGATATGCGTAACATACCACTGATTAAATTAACTTTTTTTATGTAGAAAACTTTGCAAACATTTTCCACAATCACTTATTCTTATTCACTCTTAGCTGTCTGTGGTACTCACAGCTCTTGCGTTGTAGTTCTTCCTTATGACTGGCATAATATCGACGTTGATACTCTTTTTTCGTGGCAGTTTTTCACTCTTTAGGAGACATACAGGCAAATTCTCCGAATGAATCTGGATACTGCTTGATTATTGCAGTAAAGACTGCGGACAAGACCTGCACGACAATGGAGTTTCCGGCTCGCCAATATAGAGAATAGTCAGAAGTCTTACGATGACGACCATTTATAAACATAAGTTTCGCTATTTGTTCTTTTGTGTAACCTTCTTTACCTCAAATCCGCAACCTATAGGGTTTAGTGGGATTTTGCTTGCAAAGCGACAAAATTCATTTTATTGTACATATTTCTTGCATAACAGAAATGTCGCAGACACAAAATCCCCTTACCCCATAAAGCGACTTGAGGTAATACGCTGGTTTAACCAGAAAAGCATGGTCTTTAACCAAAGTCTGTCTTGAACAG
>NZ_QSIG01000018.1:0-67417 GCF_003468525.1 Prevotella sp. AM34-19LB
CCTTCTCAAAACGTTCGTTTGCTGTCATAATTTGTTTGATTTTAAAATGATGGTGCAAAGGTACGAATAAATGAGAAGTCTACAATGGTATAAACGCGGAGCCGCTTACAAATAATATGGGTGAAGAGTGATGAAGAGAGGTGAAGAGTCAGTTCAACTCTTCACCCGCCTAATCATCTAATTTACAGTACCTTATACCATCCCGGTGAAGAGTGAAGAGTAAATTAGAAAATACTATTCTTTTTCCTTGTAGAAAATCTTGTTGGCACCGCTTGTAATCTTCAGCGCCTCAGGATGCTCCTCAATAAAGCTATTGATGTGGCGGATACGCTTCTCCTCCAGGATTTCATCCACGGCAATGAGAATGCCCGTCTCCTCTACATCGCCGAAGCCATAATTGATGGCTGTACCAAAGAGCTTCATGGTAGGACTGAGGTTCATGTAGGCATTCACCAGAGGAGGAATATTGAAACCGAGCTGGCGAATCTCATGATTCAGAATGCGATAGTCGGCACGGAAATCATCTTCCGTGAAGATAGCTGCCATCTCGCTCTCAGGAGTTTCCAACTTCAATGGCTTCATCGGAATCACCAGGTTCTCCTTGTCATCAAAATGCTTCTTGAGGAAGTAGAGAATCATATCGCGGCCACGACGGATGTAAGAAGGATACATCGTCATCTTGCCGAAGAAATACTTTACATCCGGGTAGAGCACGGTGAGGGCGCCCAATCCATCCCATAGATTGTCGAGAGCAAAGATACTCTTGGTATTCTTGCGCACATTCTGATACTCGAGAGAGACGAACGAACGGCCCAGCTCCACAGTATATGGCATGTATTCCTTCAGGAACTTGTCTGAAAAGTGGAACATGTGACTGGTAGCAAGCTTAGGCTGCCCCTTTTCATCAAGTTCCCAATCCTTGCCCAGGAGATAACGGTAGCCACCGATAATCTCGTTAGCATCTGGATTCCAGACAATAAGCTGCTTGTAGCAGTTGTCACCGAAGTCGAATTCGTCAAGGTCCATCGATTTACCCGTTCCACCACCTGCTTCGCGGAAAGCGATTTCACGAAGGCGACCAATTTCCTTCAATACATTTGGCGAATCATTAGCCGTAACGATATAGATTTCGTTATGACTCTTGTTGGTCATACGAAGCTGCTTCTCGGGAGTCAACTCGCTCTTCAGCAGTTCGCGGTCAATCGGTTGGATGATTTCTTCTTCCATAATTCTCTATATAATATCGATAATTATCTTGTTCTATTTCTCTTACTTTTTCTATGATTGCTCACTGTAAAAGGGTTCTCACTAGAGTTCGTAAACCCTGTCCTTCACATACTGTGCCCACTCTGTAGCCGACTTGCTGTGATCGAAAGTCTGCCAGGGAATCGGCTTGCCGATGGCGATGCGGAAATGCTTGCCCACATTCCTGTACATCTCATCCACGAGGAACATCATGGCAAGGTTGAAAGGCAGATGCTTGTCGCTGAACCTGGCGATGCGATAGAACCTTTCGGAGTTCTGACCACCGAAATGGATAGGCACCACATCACGCTGATATTCCACACTCTTGGAGATGAAAGTCTTCTTCCAAGGCAAATCGCGGATGCTGCCATCAGGCTGCTTGCGGCTGTTCAATCCCGCAGGGAACATCAGCATGTGGTTGTCACTCTGGAATCCAGCCTCTACCATGCGAGGGAAGTCACGACTCTGTCTGCCGGTCTTATTGATACCGATGCTCACCGGCTTCAAGCCCGGGAGATTGAGCAGCAGATCGTTTACCAGATAGCGGAACTTACCATTATAATGCGTTCCGATGATGGAGCCGAGGCACACGCCGTCCTGTCCACCCAGCGGATGATTAGACACGAAAGTATAGAGCTTGCCATCATTCTTATCCGGCAAATTCTCCAAGCCTACGATTTCTACATCCATCTTCAGATAGCGCACGCATTCTGTAAGCCACTCCGTACCGGAGAGGTTTCGGCTTTCCCACAAGAACTTGTTCACTTCGTCTTCGTGTATAATCTTTTTTAGCCAAGACACGAGGAATCCGGGAACAAATTTAGCTTTGCTCCCCATCTTGTTCTTCAGTATCTTTTCTATGTCTATCGTTTTCTCTATTGAACCACTCATTTTTAGTAAACCTAATAAGTACGTGCAAAGTTAGTTTTTCTTTTTTAAATATGAGTCATTTTTCCCGAAAAATTATCAATAAAGCTAAAAAATAGTGCATTTTTCCACCTTTTCGGGAGAAATTAAGACAAAAAACATCGTTTTTCGCGAATTACTAGATACCAGCGAATAAAGAGCGTAAAATGAAAAAAATCATTTTTTTGCGCCCGTTTCATAAAATTTGTGGGGAAACATGGAGCTATGTGAGGATTTTTATGTACCTTTGGAGCCGAATTCCTATTAAATAGGTACATACGCGCTGTATATAAGTACATGCACGTGAAAGAAACAAGTTAAAAATAAGTAACTTACAAAAGAAAAAGAATCAAGAAGAATGATTAAGACAGCAGAAACATATCACGTACCCGTGCTCCTCAAAGAGAGCGTTGACGGACTCAACATCCAGCCAGGCGGCATCTATGTAGATGTTACCTTCGGCGGTGGAGGGCATTCCAGGGAAATCATCTCCCGCCTGAGCGAGGGAGCACATCTCTACAGCTTCGACCAGGACGCTGATGCCGAGCGCAACGTGGTGGCAAATCCCAACTTCACCTTCGTATGCTCCAACTTCAGATACCTGAAGAACTGGATGAGATACTATGGCGTAGAGGGACTGGACGGACTACTCGCCGACCTCGGTGTATCGAGTCATCATTTCGACGATGAGACCCGCGGATTCTCCTTCCGCTTTGATTCTCCTCTCGACATGCGCATGAACAAGAGAGCCGGGAAGACTGCTGCCGACATCGTGAACGAATACGAGGAAGAGGCACTTGCCGACATCTTCTATCTCTACGGCGAACTGAAGAATTCCCGCCGTATCGCTTCTGCCCTGGTCAAGGCAAGAGCCGCAAGCCCTATCAAGACCACCAAGGACTTCATGGCTGCCGTGGAACCCCTCTTCAAGCGAGAGCGGGAGAAGAAGGAGATGGCCAAGCTCTTCCAGGCACTGCGCATAGAGGTGAATCATGAGATGGATGCCCTGAAAGAGATGCTCCGCTCTGCCACCGAACTGCTCAAGCCGGGAGGAAGACTCTCGGTGATTACCTATCACTCACTGGAAGACCGCATCGTGAAGAATATGATGAAGGCGGGCAATCCAGAGGGCAAGGTAGAGCAGGACTTCTTCGGAAGAATCGAGACTCCTTTCAAGCTCGTCAACAACAAGGTAATCATACCAGACGCCGATGAGCAGGAGAGAAACCCGAGAAGCCGCAGCGCCAAGTTGAGAATCGCAGAAAAGAAATAGAGTAAATGAGATTATCATGTAACTGCAATCATGTAATGCAATAGAAAATGAAACAAGATAAAGAAAAACCAGAAACAAGCAGCCCGGCTGAAGAGGAGAAGGCACAGGTTTCTGAGCCGGCAAAGACTCAGGAGAAAGCACCGGCTTCTGAAAAGGAGAAGGCGCAGCCGGAAGCTCCCAAACCGGCTCCGCAGGCTTCGCTCAAGGAAGTGATTGCCAAGCAGGCCATTGAGGAGGAAGAATCGGGATCTGCCAGCTTCACACTGCGCAAAATTCTGGGTGGTGACATCCTCACCGCACAAATCATCAGAAAGCAGATATGGCTGTTCATGCTCATCGTGTTTTTCATCATTATCTACATATCCAACCGATACAGCATCCAGAAGGACCTCATCGAATTGGATCAACTGCAAAAAGAGCTGCAAGACACGAAATACAAAGCACTGTCAACCAGCAGTCAGATAACAGAGAAGAGTCGTGAAAGCAATGTGCTCGACATGCTGAAGCACAGCAAGGACAGCACCCTGCACATCGCCACACAACCTCCTTACATCATAAACGTACCAGAAGAATGAGCAAGTTTGAGCATAAGAAAATAATGCCGCGCTACAGTGCCATCGCCATTATCATGACCCTGATTGCCACCGCCATCGTAGGAAAAGCACTCTACATCATGACGGCTAAGCACGACTACTGGATGAAGGTTGCCGAGCGACAGAAGAGAGACTCCGTGACCGTGAAGCCTAACCGAGGCAACATCCTGAGCTGCGCAGGGCAGCTGATGGCGAGTTCACTGCCTGAATTCAAGGTATTCATGGACTTCAAGGCGCTGACCGCAGCCGGCAACGACTCGCTTTGGGATGCCAAGCAGGATTCCATCTGCCAGGGTCTCCACAAGATATTCCCAGAGAAAACAGCAGAGGAATTCAAGCGTCATCTCATAGAGGGACGCGGCAAGAAGAGCCGCCACTGGGCGGTATATGGAAGCCGTATCGACTATAACACCTTTACCGAGGTGAAGGCACTGCCAGTCTTCCGCCTCACTCCCTACAAGAGCGGATTCCACTGGGAGGAATACAATGCCCGCACCCGTACCTACGGTTCGCTGGCAGGAAGAACCATCGGAGCCATGTTTGGTGCCAAGGATACCGCCAGATTCGGACTGGAGCTGAGCTATGACTCCATCCTGCGCGGAACCAACGGTATCGTGCATCGCCGCAAGGTGCGCAACAAGTTCCTCGACATCACCGACACCCCTCCTATCGACGGTGCCGACATCGTTACCACCATCGATGTGAGTATGCAGGATCTTGCCGAGCGCTCACTCATTGAAGAGTTGAAGGAAATCAATGCCAACGTGGGTGTAGCCATCGTGATGGATGTGCCTACCGGCGACATCAAGGCCATCGTAAACATGGAAAAATGCTTCGATGGCGAATACAGAGAGATTCATAACCATGCCGTGAGCGACCTTCTGGAGCCTGGCTCGGTATTCAAGCCAGCCTCGCTGCTCGTAGCGCTCGATGATGGCGTGGTAGATACTACCTATCACGTGGAAACGGGATGTGGTGTCTGGCAGATGTACGGACGAGACATGAAGGACCATAACTGGCGAAAGGGCGGATATGGAATGCTGACCTTCGCAAAGACACTGTGGTACAGTTCAAACATCGGTGTGAGCCGAATCATCGACGACCACTACCGCAACTGTCCGGAGAAATTCGTACAGGGGATCTATCGCACCGGTCTGCACGACGACCTGAAGATTCCGCTGGTGGGAGCTACTCCTGCCCGAATCCGAATGCCACACAGAAACAGCCACGGACAGTATGACAACTGGGCAAAGACCAGCTTGCCATGGATGAGTATCGGATACGAGACGCAGATACCACCAATCTCTACCCTCACCTTCTACAACACCATCGCCAACAACGGTAAGATGATGCGTCCTAGATTCGTGAGCAAGGTGGTGAAGAACGGAGAAACCATCATGGAGTTCCCGCCAGAGGTGATGCGCCCACAGATAGCCAAGCCGCAATCCATCAAGAAGATGCAGACCATCCTGGAACAGGTGGTTAGCCTGGGACTGGGCAAAAAAGCCGGTTCGCCTAACTTCAAGGTTGCCGGAAAGACCGGTACGGCTCAGGTTTCCAAGGGAGCCGGCGGTTACAAGAGCGGCATTACCAACTATCTGGTGAGCTTCGCCGGCTACTTCCCTGCCGACAATCCGCGCTACAGCTGTATCGTCTGCATTCAGAAATCAGGTTTGCCAGCTTCCGGCGGAAGCATGAGTGGTAAGGTATTCCACGATATTGCCGAAGGCATCATGGCACAGAGTCTGAAACTCGACGTGAAGGACGCCAAGGATTCAGCCTCCATCTTCGTTCCGGACGTGAAGAACGGAAACGTGCTGGCTGCCGACTACGTACTCACCCACCTGGGCATCAAGACCAACACCAACTGGAGTGGAAGCTACGTCAACGGTAATCCTATCTGGGGCAAGGCAGAACGCATAGGAAGCAGAAGCATCAAGCTCATCAAGGAGAAGCAATACGGCAAAGGCACCGTGCCGGATATTACAGGCATGGGAGCCAGAGACGCTATCTTCTGCATGGAAAGCAGAGGAATCAGAACCAGGATTCATGGCAGAGGCAAGGTAATCAAGCAGAGTCTCATGCCGGGAACACCGGTCAAGAAGGGTTCCATCTGTATCATCGAATTGAACTAATATATATAATAAGGTGTAAATACATAAAAATATAAATATGAAGTTACAAGAATTACTCAAAAACATCGAGCCGATTCAGATTATCGGCGATGCTGATGTAGAGGTTTCGGGCGTAAACATCGACTCCCGAAAGATTAAGGAAGGTCACTTGTTCGTTGCTATCAAGGGCACTCAGGTTGACGGCCACCAGTTTATTCCAAAGGCATTGACCCTGGGCGCAAAGTCGGTTTTGTGCGAGGATATGCCTGAGGAGAAAATCGAAGGCGTAACTTACATTCAGGTAGCATCTACCGAAGATGCTGTAGGTAAAGTGGCTACACTCTTCTATGGCGACCCATCCAAGAAGCTGAAGTTGGTTGGCGTGACTGGCACCAATGGCAAGACCACCATCGCCACCTTATTATATAATATGTTCCGCAAGTTCGGACATAAGTGCGGTCTGCTCTCCACCGTCTGCAATTACATTGAGGGCGAGGCGATTCCTGCCGACCACACTACCCCAGACCCTATCGAGCTGAACATGCTGCTGGGCAAGATGGTAGAGGCAGGATGCGAATACGCCTTCATGGAGTGCTCTTCTCACGCCATTGCCCAGAAGCGTATCGGCGGTTTGGAGTTCGCCGGCGGACTGTTCACCAATCTCACCCGCGACCATCTCGACTATCACAAGACATTCGAGAACTACCGCAACGCCAAGAAGGCATTCTTCGACGGTCTGCCTAAGACAGCCTTTGCCATCACCAATGCCGACGACAAGAACGGCATGATCATGGTACAGAACACCAAGGCTACCGTGAAGACCTACTCTAGCCGCTCTATGGCAGACTTCAAGGCTAGAATCCTGGAGTGTCACTTCGGCGGCATGTATCTGGAGATAGATGGCAGAGAGGTAGGCGTACAGTTTATCGGAAAATTCAATGTAAGCAATCTGCTTGCCGTATATGGTGCAGCCGTCATGCTCGGCAAGAAGCCTGAGGATGTACTCGTAGTGATGAGTACCCTTCACAGCGTAAACGGGCGACTGGAGCCAGTCCAGTCGCCAGAAGGCTATACAGCCATCGTTGACTATGCACATACACCAGATGCATTGGAGAACGTACTGAATGCCATCCACGAGGTTCTCGACGGCAAGGGCGGCGAAGTGATTACCGTCTGCGGTGCCGGTGGAAACCGAGACAAGGGCAAGCGCCCGTTGATGGCACAAGAGGCAGTCAAGCAGAGCGATAAGGTTATCATCACCAGCGACAATCCTCGCTTCGAAGAGCCACAGGACATCATCAACGACATGCTGGCTGGTCTCAACGCCCAGCAGATGAAGAAGGTGATCAGCATCGTTGACCGCAAGGAAGCAATCCGCACAGCCTGCATGCTGGCCAAGAAGGGCGATGTAATCCTCGTTGCCGGAAAGGGACATGAAGACTACCAGGAGATCAAGGGCGTGAAGCATCACTTCGACGACAAGGAAGTGCTTCGCGAAATCTTCGGTATCAACAAGTAGTATTATCATCTAATAGAAAAAAGAAGAAGAAAAATGTTATACTATCTTTTTAGATTTCTGGAGCAGTGGGGTATCTCAGGTTCCCACATGTGGGGTTACATCTCATTCCGTGCCCTGCTCGCACTGATTTTATCACTCGTCATCTCTGCATGGTTTGGCGAGAAGTTCATCAAGTACCTCAAGAGCAAGCAGATTACCGAGACCCAGCGCGATGCCAGCATCGACCCATTCGGCGTAAAGAAAATCGGTGTCCCATCCATGGGTGGCGTCATCATCATCCTGGCCATCCTCGTACCTGTATTGCTGCTCGGCAGATTGCGCAACATCTATCTGATTCTGATGATCATCACTACCGTATGGCTCGGTTTCCTCGGAGGAATGGATGACTTCATCAAGATTTTCAAGCGCGACAAAGAGGGACTGAAGGGCAAATATAAAATCATAGGACAGGTTGGTATCGGCCTCATCGTAGGTCTGGTGCTCTGGCTTCTCCAGACGTGAAGATGAACGAGAACCTCGCCATCGAACGCCAGGGACAGGAGACAGTGGTAAAGCATCGTGCAGAGGCGCGAAAGTCGCTGAAAACCACCATACCTTTCATCAAGGGGCATAATCTCGACTACTCCAGCATCACCAGTTTCTGTGGTGAGCACAAGGTAGCTGCAGGCTGGATTCTCTTTGTAATCATGACCATCTTCGTGGTTACCGCCGTTTCCAACGGTGCCAATCTCAACGATGGAATGGATGGAATGTGTGCCGGAAACTCCGCCATCATAGGTGTGGCATTAGGCATCCTTGCGTATGTGTCATCGCACATCGAGTTTGCCGCCTACCTCAACATCATGTACATTCCTGGCTCCGAGGAGCTGGTGGTATTCTTCTGTGCCTTTATCGGAGCCCTCATCGGCTTTCTCTGGTACAACGCCTACCCTGCACAGGTGTTCATGGGCGATACCGGTTCGCTCACCATCGGCGGTATCATCGCCGTGGGCGCCATCATCATCCACAAGGAGCTGATGCTGCCTATCCTCTGCGGAATCTTCTTCGTAGAGAGCCTCAGCGTGATGATGCAGGTATATTATTACAAGCTGGGTAAGCGCAGAGGCATCAAGCAGCGCATCTTCAAGCGCACGCCTATCCACGACAACTTCCGTACACAGGACAGCCAGCTGGATCCAGACTGCAAGTATCTGTGGAAGAAGCCTCGCAACTGCTACCACGAATCAAAGATTACCATCCGTTTCTGGATCGTGACCATCATCCTGGCAGCACTCACCATCATCACATTGAAGATAAGATAAAACAAAGGCTCTTATCAGCCTGACAAGATAAAGATACAACAATGAGCAAAATTGTAATTTTAGGAGCTGGCGAAAGTGGCGCAGGTGCTGCCGTGCTGGCGAAAAAAGAGGGATTCGAGGTATTTGTCTCTGACATGTCTAAGATCAAGGACAACTACAAGAAGCTGATGGACGACCACGGCATTGAGTGGGAAGAGGGACATCATACCGAAGAGAAAATCTTAGACGCTGATGAAGTCATCAAGAGCCCGGGCATTCCTAAGGAAGCCCCTATGGTTCAGAAACTGATGGCAAAGGGTACTCCTATCATCAGCGAAATAGAATTTGCCGGCAGATATACAGATGCCAAGATGATCTGCATCACAGGTAGCAATGGCAAGACCACAACTACTTCGCTGATCTATCACATCATCAAGTCGGCTGGATACGATGTAGGACTGGCCGGCAATATCGGCAAGAGTCTGGCGCTGCAGGTGGCAGAAACTCCTCACAAGTACTACGTCATCGAGCTGAGCAGTTTCCAGCTTGACAACATGTACGAATTCCGTGCCAACGTGGCAATCCTGCTCAACATCACCCCCGACCATCTGGACCGCTATGAGTTTAAGATGCAGAACTATACCAATGCTAAGATGCGCATCACACAGAACCAGACTGAGGAAGACAGCTTCATCTTCTGGAACGATGATCCTATCGTGAAGAAGGAACTGGAGAAGTATGACCTCAAGTCACACCTCTGCCCATTCTCAGAATTCAACGAGGAAGGATGCGTGGGCTACATCGAGGACGGCAAGTACAAGCTCAACTTCCCATCAACCTTCGAGATGCCACAGGCAGACATGAGCCTGCGCGGCAAGCACAACATCTACAATAGCCTGGCAGCAGGACTCGCCTGCAACATCGTCGGCATCGACCACGAGACCCTGCACAAGGGCCTCAGCGACTTCCCTGGCGTAGAGCACCGACTGGAGAAGGTGGGTAAATTCAAGGGAGTTTACTACGTAAACGACTCAAAGGCTACCAATGTGGATGCTTGCTGGTACGCTCTGGAGAGCATGACAACCCCTACCATCCTCATCATCGGTGGTAAGGACAAGGGCAACGATTACAACCAGATCAAGGACCTGGTAAAGGAGAAGTGTGCAGGTATCGTATATCTCGGAGCCGACAACCAGAAGCTGCACGACAACTTCGACGCCCTGGACATTCCTGTTCGCGACACTCACAGCATGAAAGACTGCGTGGCTGCCTGCCAGGAGCTGGCCAAGCCAGGCGACACCGTATTGCTGAGCCCATGCTGCGCCAGCTTCGACCTCTTCAAGAACATGGAGGATCGCGGCGAGCAGTTCAAGGCACTGGCAAGAGCCATCGGTGAATAACTTTTCATTTGGCAAGAACTTAAGTGATAATAATTTTAGAGATAGGACAGTTAAGAAATGAACAATAAGACCATAGGCAACATATTCAAGGGAGACAAGGTCATCTGGATGGTCTTCTTCTTTCTCTGTATGATAAGCATCATAGAGGTGTATTCCGCCTCTAGCTCCTTGTCGTACAAGAGTGGTAACTATATGGCGCCGGTAATACGCCATATAGGCCTCCTTTTTCTAGGCTTAGGCACCATGATATGTATGCTCAAGGTTAAGTGCAAGTACTTCAAGATCGTCACTCCTTTTGTGATATTTCCATCTCTGGGCTTACTTATCTGGGTTTTGATAGCGGGACAATCCACCAATGGCGCATCCCGCTGGGTTAACCTGGTGGGCATCCAGTTTCAGCCTTCGGAAATAGCCAAGGGAGCGGTGGTGCTGGTAGTGGCACAGATTCTCAGTGCGATGCAGACGCTGAATGGTGCAGAACGGAGAGCCTTCAAGTATGTCTTGACGGCCTGCTGCCCGTTTATCTTTCTCATCGGACTTGAGAACTTATCCACTGCCATGCTTCTGTGCATCACCATCTTATGCATGATGATCATCGGAAGAGTACCTATGAGCCAGATAGGCAAACTCGTGGGCAGCGTCTTGATATTTATCTGCGTTGTCTTCGCCGGCGTCATGATCGTGGGTGAAGACAAGGAAAACGGAGGAAACAAGCCGGAAAATACGCTCACAGAGAACATCAACGAGAAGGAAGAAGCACCAGGTATGGCAGAGAAGATGTTCCACCGAGCAGATACCTGGAAAGCACGTATCGACAAGTTTATCAATTCCAAGCCAGTGGCTCCGGAAGACGTGGACCTGGATAAGGATGCGCAGGTGGCCCATGCCAACATCGCCATCGCCTCATCGAATATCGTGGGAAAGGGACCGGGAAACTCCGTAGAACGAGATTTCCTATCCCAGGCTTTCTCCGACTTCATCTACGCCATCATCATCGAGGAAATGGGACTGTGGGGTGCCTTCTTTGTGGCATTCCTCTACATCATTCTGCTCTTCAGAGCCGGACGAATCGCCAACCGGTGTGAGAACACATTCCCAGCATTCCTGTGCATGGGACTTGCCATCATGCTGGTTATCCAGGCACTGTTCAACATGGCTGTAGCTGTAGGCTTGGCACCGGTTACTGGTCAGCCACTTCCGCTCATCAGCCGAGGTGGAACCTCAACCATCATCAACTGTCTCTACCTGGGCATCATCTTAAGCATCAGTAGAACCGCAAAAAAGAAAGATTTGCCTCAAAACGAAGCAAATTTTGACAAATTTGCTGCTGCATAACAAAAGAGTATCATAAATAAGGTAAAAAATGCCATTAAATGGATTTTTTTGCTTACCTTTGCGTGAAAATTGTTGACCCTCGGGTCGTAAACAAGAATGGATTATGAATAATGAACTGAGAATTATCATAAGTGGAGGCGGTACAGGCGGTCATATATTCCCTGCCGTATCCATCGCAAACGCCATCAAGGCAAAGCGCCCTGATGCCAAAATATTGTTTGTTGGAGCACTCGGCAGAATGGAAATGCAGCGTGTTCCTGCAGCGGGTTATGAAATCAAAGGATTGCCTATCTGCGGTTTCGACAGAAAGCATCTGCTCAAGAACATCGCTGTTCTCTTCAAGATCTGGAAGAGCCAGCACATGGCCAAGAGCATCATCAAGAATTTCAAGCCAATGGCTGCTGTAGGTGTGGGCGGATACGCCAGCGGTCCTACACTCAACGTTTGCGCTAGCAAAGGTATTCCATGCCTCATCCAGGAACAGAACTCATACGCAGGTGTGACCAACAAGCTCCTGGCAAAGAAGGCTGAAAAGATATGCGTGGCTTACGAAGGAATGGAACGTTTCTTCCCAGCCGACAAAATCATCATGACGGGAAACCCAGTACGACAGAACGTATTGGAGACTACCCTCACCAAGGAAGAGGCACGAAAGCAGTTCGGTCTCGACCCTGACAAGAAAACCATCCTGCTCGTGGGCGGAAGCTCGGTGCAAGAACCATCAACGAGAGCGTGCTTCAGCACCTCGACCTCGTGAAGGAAAGCGGCGTGCAGTTTATCTGGCAGACAGGTAAGTACTACAACGCAGCCATCATGGAGCAACTCAAGGGCAAGGAACTGCCAAAGCTCAAGGTTACCGACTTCATCAGCGACATGGGCGCAGCCTACAAGGCTGCCGACCTCGTGATCAGCCGTGCCGGAGCCAGCAGTATCAGTGAGTTCTGCCTCATCGGAAAGCCTGTCATCCTCGTCCCAAGCCCTAACGTGGCAGAAGACCATCAGACCAAGAATGCCATGGCACTGGTAAACAAGGATGCAGCCATCTACGTGAAAGATGCTGATGCGCCAAACGAATTGCTCCAGAAAGCCATCAACACTGTCAAGAACGAGGATAAGCTCAACTCACTCTGTGAGAACATCAAGAAATTAGGATTAAAAAACTCAGCCGACGTCATCGCCGACGAAGTAATCAAATTAGCAACAAGATAATGGAAATTAAGGATATTAAAGCAGTTTATTTTGTAGGTGCAGGCGGCATCGGTATGAGCGCCATCGCCAGATACTTCCTCAGCAAGAAGTTGGTTGTAGCCGGATACGACAAGACTCCTTCCAATCTCACTCACGAGTTGGAGAAAGAAGGAATGCTCATCCACTACGAAGAGAATGTAGATCTCATCCCTGAGGCTTGCAAGGATGCCAAGAACACGCTGGTTGTCTATACACCAGCCATCCCTGCTGAGCACAAGGAGCTGGTTTACTTCCGCGAGAATGGATTCACCATCGAGAAGCGTGCACAGGTTCTGGGTACCCTGACCCGCACCCACAAGGGACTGTGCGTGGCAGGTACACACGGCAAGACTTCTACTTCTACCATGTGTGCCCACATTATGCACCAGAGCCATCTCGACTGCAATGCCTTCCTCGGAGGAATCTCCAAGAACTATGGCACCAACTACATTCTCTCAGACAAGAGCGACTTCGTAGTCATCGAAGCAGATGAGTTTGACCGCAGTTTCCACTGGTTGCGCCCATGGATGAGCGTCATTACATCTACAGATCCTGATCACCTCGACATCTACGGTACCAAGGAGGCTTATCTCGAAAGCTTCCGTCACTATACAGAATTGATCCAGCCGGGCGGTGCGCTCATCATCCACAAAGACCTGGAGATGAAGCAGCACGTTCAGGACGGTGTCAAGATATACGAATACAGCCAGGAGGAAGGCGACTTCCACGCTGAGAACATCAAGATAGAGAATGGCGGAATCACATTCGACTTCATCTCTCCTATCGAAAACGTTACAGGCGTAGAACTCGGACAGCCAGTGCCAATCAACATCACAAATGGTGTGGCAGCAATGGCAATGGCGCAGCTGAATGGTTGTACCGCCGATGAGCTTCGCAACGGAATGAAGACATACGGAGGCGTGGATCGCCGCTTCGACTTCAAGATCAAGAACGACAAGCTCGTATTCCTTTCCGACTACGCTCATCACCCAAAAGAGATTTACCAGAGTGCAAAGAGTATTCGTGAGCTTTACAAAGATCGCAAGATTACAGCCATCTTCCAGCCTCACCTCTACACCCGCACCCGTGACTTCTACAAGGACTTTGCCAACAGCCTGAGCCTCCTCGATGAAGTCATCCTCTGCGATATCTATCCTGCTCGCGAGCAGCCTATCCCAGGAGTTACCTCCAAGCTCATCTACGACAACCTGAAACCAGGCGTAGAGAAGAGCATGATTCACAAGGAAGACGTACTCGACCTGGTGAAGAACCGTGACTTCGACGTACTCGTCATTTTGGGAGCTGGCGATCTGGACAACTACGTTCCAGAGATCACAAAGATTCTAGAATCAAAATAAGCCCCCGGAGATAGGGGCTTATGCAAACAAGAAGAAAGTAATCAATGCATATCAATTGGCAGAAAACCCTACTCATCACCCTGGATGTTGCACTGGCAACCTATCTGGGATTCGCTTTCACCAAGTTTAACAAACCTGATGAAAAGGGAATGCTATGCACCAAGGTGAATATCAACATTGAGGATGAGATGACCAACGGCTTTCTGAATGCAAAGGAAATCAAGAAGAGACTGGAGATAAAAAAGCTCTATCCCCTGGAGAAACCGCTGAACGGCGTGAACGCCAGGAAGATAGAGGAAACCTTAAAGACCAGTCCCTTCGTGAAGACCGCAGAATGCTACAAGACGCAAGACGGACTGGTGGATATCTACCTCACCCAGCGTATGCCAATTGTGAGAATCAAGAGCATCAACAACGAGGACTACTATATAGATGATCATTATCAGGTAATGCCCAATACCAACTATACGAGCGATATCATCATCGCCACAGGCAACATCAACAAATGGTTTGCCCAGAAATACATATCGCTGGTAAGCAAGACCCTGATGAAGAACAATCTTTGGAGAAATCAGATAGAGCAGATCAACGTACTGCCCGACAGGGGCATTGAACTGGTGCCACGAGTAGGAAACCACATTATATATATAGGTAACCTGCCGGAAAGCAATATTATCAGCAAAAGAGAGCAAGATGTAGAAGACTTCATCAACAGGAAGATGGACCGTCTGGAAAAGTTCTACAAATATGGTCTCTCTCAAGCTGGCTGGAACAAATACTCATACATCAACATCGAGTTTGACAACCAGATTATTTGCACAAAGCATCATAACAGCTAATTTTATAATTGAAACAGAAAAAGATAATATATAAAGACTATGCCAAAGGAATTTATTGTAGCTATCGAGCTTGGCTCATCTAAGATGACAGGTATAGCTGGTCAGAAGAATTTAGACGGCAGCATCACCGTGCTGGCTACCGTCGAGGAAAACTCGTCTTCTTGTATCAGAAAGGGTGTTATCTATAACATCGACAAAACATGCCAGTGCCTCACTAGCATCATCAAGAAGTTGAAGAACTTCCTCAAACAAGATATTACCCAGGTTTATGTGGGTGTAGGAGGCAGATCTATCAGAAGCCTCAAGAACGTCATCGTGAAAGATCTGCCAGGCGCATCTATCATCTCGCAGGATATGATTAATGAGCTGATGGACATCAACCGCAACATGACTTATCCAGATCAAGAAATTCTTGACGCTGCAACACAGGAATACAAGATAGACAACCAGTACCAGATTGACCCTGTAGGCATACAGTGCAGCCATCTGGAGGGTATCTTCCTGAATATCCTTTGGCGCAAGAACTTCTATAACAATATCAATACCTGCTTCGAGAATGCAAATATCTCGATTGCAGAGATGTATCTCGCACCATTGGCTATGGCAGACAGTGTACTGACCGACTCTGAGAAGAGAGCCGGATGTATGCTCGTTGACTTGGGTGCTGATACCACTACCGTATCCGTTTACTACAAGGGTATCCTGCGCCATCTCTCTGTCATCCCATTGGGTGGAAACAACATCACCAAGGACTTGACTTGCCTCCAGCTCGAGGAAGCTGATGCTGAAAAAATGAAGCTGAAATATGCAAAGGCTTACACCGATATCAGCAATATCGACCCAACACTCAACTACTCAGTTGACAAGGACAGAACCATAGAGAGCAAGAAGTTTATCGAGATTGTAGAGGCTCGCATAGAGGAAATCGTAGAAAATGCCTGGTTCCAAGTACCTGTAGAATTCTCTGACAAGCTGATGGGAGGTATCATCCTCACCGGTGGTGGAAGCAATATGCCAGAAATCGAAAAGGTATTCAAGACCCATACCCATATCGACAAGGTACGCATTGCGAAGTTTGTTACCCAGACTGTCAACTCAAAGGATCCTAAGATCACCAATCATACAGGTATGATGAATACCGTATTGGGACTCCTGGCTAAGGGAGACATGAACTGCGCAGGCAGCGAATTCAACAACGATCTCTTCGACAACCTCGACAACCGTCCTACAACAGGAACAGGTACAGAGACCCACAAGACTCCTCGCAACCCGAACGAGACTGTAGGCACCGGCGTGGTATTGACTGCAGCAGAAAAGCAGAAGGCAGAAGAAGAGGCTCGCCGCAAGAGAGAACAGGAAGAGGAAGAGGCAAGACTCCTGGCAGAAAAGGAAGCCGAGGAAGAAGCAAAACGCAGAAAAGAGAACAGCCTCGTTCACAAGTTTATGAGAGGATTCAAGAAATTTGTGAAGGATACCATCTCTGAGGAAGAATAATATAATCATATTTTAGAATAGACTATTATGCTAGATAACACAAATACTCCACATATTCTGGACTTTGGAGAGCCAGAAAAGGAAAACAGCATCATCAAGGTGATTGGTGTAGGTGGTGGCGGTGGTAACGCTGTCAACCACATGTACCGTGAAGGCATCCACGACGTAAGCTTCGTATTGTGTAACACTGATAATCAGGCACTCAACGATTCTCCTGTACCAGTACATCTGCAGTTGGGTAAGGAAGGTCTGGGAGCCGGCAACAAGCCTGCCAAGGCTCGCCAGGCTGCCGAGGAAACCCTGGAAGAGATCAAGCATATGCTGAACGACGGCACCAAGATGGCTTTCATCACTGCCGGAATGGGTGGTGGTACAGGAACCGGTGCTGCGCCTGTCATCGCAAGAGTGAGCAAGGAACTCGGAATCCTTACCGTTGGTATCGTAACCATTCCTTTCCGCTTCGAAGGTCCTAAGAAGATTGACCAGGCACTGGATGGTGTAGAAGAAATGTCTAAGCACGTAGATGCCCTGCTGGTTATCAATAACGAGCGTCTCCGCCAGATTTATCCAGACCTCGCAGTACTCGATGCCTTCGGAAAGGCAGACGACACCTTGAGCGTTGCAGCAAAGAGTATCGCTGAGATCATCACCGTTCACGGACTCATCAACCTCGACTTCAACGACGTGAAGACCGTATTAAAGGATGGTGCGTTGCCATCATGAGTACAGGCTACGGTGAGGGTGAAGGTCGTGTCAAGAAGGCGATTGAGGATGCATTGAACTCACCATTGCTCAACGACAACGATGTATTCAACTCCAAGAAGATCTTGCTGAGCATTGCTTTCGCCAGCGAGAAGAAGGACAATCCTGGTTTGACCATGGATGAGATGAACGATGTAAACGACTTCATGGAGAAGTTCGGAGACGACTTCGAGTTGAAGTGGGGACTCGCCATCGACCCAGAGTTGGGCAGCCGTGTCAAGGTTACCGTATTGGCAACAGGTTTCGGTCTCGAAGACGTAGAGGGAATGAACCGCCATATGAAGAAGCATACTGAAGAGGAAGCTCGCCGTATCGCAGAAGAGGAAGAGACAAGAGCTGAGCGTCAGAACAGACGCGAGCGCTACTATGGCTCAGACGGCAACTCTACCCAGTATAAGCGTCATCCACACATCTTCCTGTTCCGTCCAGAGGATCTCGACAATGAGGATGTAATCCTTCAGGTAGAGAATACACCAACCTTCAAGCGTACCCGTCAGACTCTCGAAGACATCCGCAATCTGGCTTCTGGCAATTCAGAAACAGAAGAGTCTAAGAAGAAAGACGATAACGACACAGTACAGGGAGTCATCAGCTTCGCCTAAACTAGCAGGCAAAGCTGTAGTTCAAAAGGAGACCATTCATCTGGAGAACAAATCCAGAAGAAAACCGTTCATCTAGAGAACCGTTCCTTAAGCGAACAACTCCTGTAGAACAGAAAAGCTTTTCAGTTCCGGGAATCCCGGAACATGAATCCTATAATATTGCAATATCACCTCTACACAGCGGTTTCGATCCAATCGGGACATTGTGTAGAGGTGCATTGTTTCATAGCTCAGGCGAAGCAGCCCCAACATACGCAAAGAATCCTCTTTATTTAAATAATGTACGTGTGTAGGCACGAAGGATACAAAGCGGCCTTCCTCCAAATCGAAGAAATCGCCATGCACACCACTCTCAAGGTTAGGCGAAAATCCGAGAAAGAAGGTTAGCCGCACCATAAAGACTATATGGAAATTGGCATAACTACCCTGTGCCTGGTCGAGCCACGTCACACTCTCCACGATGAAGGAAAACAATGGAACATTCACCTGCTCGTTCCTGGTGGCCTGCCCCAAAAGCTCTGCCAGAAACATAGACATCGCTAACTTGTAAGGCGAAAAAGGAAGATCTCCAAAAGGCAAAGCAATGGATACATCCTTCAACCGTTGCAGATTCGCCTTCGGACGATGATCGAACTCCAGGTTGAGAATCATCAGGGGCTGAAACAGCTGACGCTTCATCTTCGCCTTAGAAGACTTAGGAATTTTGACCATAAAAGAGACTCTGCCCAACTTTTCGGTGAAGAAATCCACGATAAGTTGTGCATCCCCATACTTAATGGTTTGCAGTACGATAGCTCTAGTTTTTACTTCCATTTTGTCTATAATTATAAAAAACAGGGCAAAATTACAAAAAAACAAGCATTTAGCGAAAATTTTCACGGAAAAATTTGCAAGATTCAAATAAAAGTAGTAACTTTGCACCCGCAAATAAGCAATGGTCCCTTCGTCTATCGGTTAGGACGAGAGATTTTCATTCTCTAAAGAGCAGTTCGACTCTGCTAGGGACTACAAACATTAATAAAGAATATAAAAATAAAACATAGAGATGGCAAATCACAAATCATCAGTAAAGAGAATCCGTCAGGACAAGAAGAAGGCTTTGCATAACAAGTACTATGCAAAGACTATGCGCAATGCCGTTCGCAAGTTGCGCAATATGACTGACAAGGAGGAGGCTGCAAAGCTCTATCCTACAGTACAGAAGCTTTTGGACAAGTTGGCTAAGATCAACGTTATTCACGAGAACAAGGCTGCAAACTTGAAGTCTGGTCTTACACAGCACATCGCTAAGTTGGCCTAACTTCCAAGTTAAAGCAAAAGAGATAAATAAGGCTGCTATCCTTCATAAAGGGGTTGCAGCCTTACTCTTTTTATACCCCTTCGACCTTCAACACATCACCACCTTACTTTTTTCTCCTTTTTCGCTAATTTTCACAAAGAAAACTAGCTGTTTCTCAGCTTTTTTTTGTATCTTTGCACGGAAATAAGACAATTCTAAAAATGGCAGAAAATCAAAACACCGCAAATAATTACTCAGCGAGCAACATCCAGGTTCTTGAAGGCTTGGAAGCTGTTCGCAAACGTCCGGCAATGTACATTGGAGACATTTCCGAAAAGGGTCTTCACCACTTGGTAAACGAGACCGTTGATAACTCTATCGACGAGGCGATGGCTGGTTACTGTACCGACATCGAGGTTACCATCAATGAGGACAACTCTATCACTGTAGAAGACAATGGCCGTGGTATTCCTGTGGATATGCACGAGAAGCTTCATAAATCAGCCCTCGAAGTCGTAATGACCGTGCTCCATGCCGGTGGTAAGTTTGACAAGGGTTCCTACAAGGTATCTGGTGGTTTGCACGGTGTGGGTGTAAGTTGTGTAAACGCACTTTCTACCCATATGTTGTCACAGGTGTTCCGTGGCGGCAAAATCTACCAGCAGGAATATGAGAAGGGTAAGCCTCTCTATCCTGTCAAGGTGGTAGGCGAGACCAACAAGCGCGGTACACGCCAGCAGTTCTGGCCAGACCCAACCATCTTCACCCACACAGTCTATAAGTGGGACATCATCGCTAACCGTATGCGCGAGTTGGCATTCCTCAACGCAGGTATCAAGATTACCTTGAAAGATCTGCGCCCAGACGAGGAAGGCAAGACCAAGGAGCAGGTATTCCATGCCAAGGACGGCTTGAAGGAATTCGTCCGCTACGTGGATCGCCATCGCACTCACCTCTTCGACGACGTTATCTATCTGAAGACAGAGAAGCAGGGTATTCCTATTGAGATTGCCGTGATGTACAACACAGACTATTCAGAAAATATCCACTCATACGTCAACAACATCAACACCATCGAGGGTGGTACTCACCTGACAGGTTTCCGTATGGCGTTGACCCGTACCCTGAGGCTTATGCTGAAGCCGACCCAACCATCTCTAAGCAGATAGAGAAGGCAAAGGTAGAGATTGCACCAGAAGACTTCCGTGAGGGTCTCACAGCCGTTATCTCTATCAAGGTAGCCGAGCCTCAGTTTGAGGGACAGACCAAGACCAAGCTGGGCAACAGCGAGGTTCAGGGTGCCGTTCAGCAGGCAGTAAACGAAGCTTTGGCTGATTACCTGGAGGAGCATCCTGATGAAGCTAAGCGTATCTGCGAGAAAGTGGTATTGGCTGCAACTGCACGTATCGCTGCCCGCAAGGCACGTGAAAGCGTACAGCGCAAGAACTTCATGACAGGTGGCGGTCTGCCTGGTAAGCTTGCAGACTGTTCGATGAAGGATCCTAAGGAATGCGAGATCTTCCTTGTCGAGGGTGATTCCGCTGGTGGCTCAGCCAAGCAGGGTCGCGACCGTTTCCGTCAGGCTATCCTCCCATTACGCGGTAAGATTCTGAACGTAGAAAAGGTTCAGTGGCATAAGGTATTCGAGGCAGAGTCTGTCATGAACATCATCCAGAGTATCGGAGTTCGCTTCGGTGTAGATGGTGAAGACAGCAAGGAGGCTAACACTGACAAGCTGCGTTACGACAAGATTATCATCATGACCGATGCCGACGTCGATGGTTCCCACATCGACACATTGATTATGACATTGTTCTATCGCTTCATGCCAAAGGTTATTGAGGAAGGCCACTTGTACATCGCTACCCCGCCTCTCTACAAGTGTACTTACCGCAGCAAGGTGAGCGAATATTGCTATACAGAGCAGCAGCGCCAGGCTTTCATCGACAAGTATGGCGACGGAACCGAAGATAAGAATATCCACACCCAGCGATACAAAGGTTTGGGTGAGATGAACCCAGAGCAGCTTTGGGAAACCACTATGGACCCAGCAACACGCTTGCTCAAGCAGGTTACCATCGAGAATGCAGCTCAGGCTGACGAGATTTTCTCTATGCTGATGGGCGACGATGTGGAACCACGCCGAGAGTTCATCGAGCAGAACGCAACATACGCCAATATCGACGCATAAAGCGAGCACCATATATTGGGGGCAGACTCTGCAGGAGTCTTTCCCCTTTTTAGGTTGCCGCCTTCAAAAAGCGACACCCCAGCATCATGTTTTTTACAACTAACAAAACTAAATTTATGAAGCATCTGCTTTTTACGTTTGCGCTAGCTGCCTCAACGTTCTTGAACTGCCAGGCGGCAACAGTTAGTAAAACTCCCCTACCCAACAAGTTGTGGTACAACAAGCCTGCATACGCCTTCGAAGAGTCACTGCCACTGGGCAATGGCAAACTGGGTGCGCTGGTTTACGGCGGAGCCAACAATGATTCCATCCAGCTCAATGACATCACCCTATGGACGGGCGTTCCTGTAAACCCTGACGAAGGTGGCGAAGCCTACAAGTGGATTCCCAAAATCAGAGAAGCCCTGTTTAAGGAAGATTACAAGACTGTCGATTCCCTGCAGCACTATGTGCAAGGCCACAACTCGGAGTTCTACCAACCGCTGGGCATGATCAATATCATAGACTGCAACCTGGGAGAATTTACTGATTACTATCGTGAGTTAAGTCTCGACAAATCCCTTGCTACAGTACAATTCAAGCGCAATGGCATCCAGTACACCAAGGAGTATTTTGCTTCACATCCTGACAAGATGATCGCCATCAAGTTGAGTGCCTCTCAAAAGAGAGCCATCAACAGCGACATATCCCTGACCTCCCTCATTCCTCATCAGGTGAAAGCATCCAGAGGACAAATCACCATGACAGGTCATGTTCTGGGAGATGAAGCCAACAGTACGCATTACTGTGCGATGCTTCAGGTAAAGAACACCGACGGACAGGTATGGGCTGACGATTCAGTGCTCCATCTAAAAGATGTAAGCGAGGCTATCATCTATCTTGTCAACGAGACAAGCTACAATGGCTTCGACAAACACCCGGTGAAAGAAGGGGCTCCATATATCGAAAGAGTATCTGATGATGCCTGGCATCTTGCCAACTTCACCTATGATGAATTCAAGCAGCGTCATATCGCTGATTACAGGAAACTCTTTGACAGAGTAAGCCTGAACCTGAAAGGTGCCAAGTTTGATGCTTCCCGCCCTACCGACCAGCAGTTGTTCGCCTATAGCGACAACCACGAGAGCAACCCTTATCTGGAACAGCTCTACTTCCAATATGGCAGATACCTGCTCATCAGCAGTAGCCGCACCAAGGGAGTACCAGCCAATCTGCAGGGACTCTGGGCACCAGCCCTCCGCTCTCCATGGCGTGGCAACTATACCATCAACATCAATCTGGAAGAAAATTACTGGCCGGCAGAAGTTGCCAATCTTTCCGAGCTGGTTGCTCCTGTAGATGGATTGGTAGAAGGCTTGTCGGTAACAGGTCGCCACAATGCCCAGCACTTCTACGGCATCGATAAGGGATGGTGTGCCGGACATAATACCGATGCGTGGGCGATGAGCAACCCTGTGGGAACCGGAAACGAGAGCCCACAATGGAGCAATTGGGCAATGGGTGGAGCCTGGCTTGTAGAAACCCTCTGGGATCACTACGACTATACCCGTGATACGGAATATCTCCGCAATACAGCCTATCCTTTGATGAAGGGCGCTGCCGATTTCCTGCTGGAGTGGCTTATTCCGAATCCACACAATCCAAACGAACTGATTACAGCCCCTTGCACATCGCCAGAGGCAGACTATATCACCGATAAGGGATACCGTGGCAGCAGTTTCTATGGTGGAACCGCCGACCTTGCCATCATCCGTGAGCTCTTCAAGAACACTATCAAGGGAGCGAAAGCCCTGGATATCGACAGCGATTACCAGCAGCAGTTGCAAGCTGCTCTCAATCGCCTGCGTCCTTACCACATTGGAAAGCGAGGCAACCTGATGGAGTGGTATCACGATTGGGATGACCAGGATTGGCATCACCGCCATCAGTCTCACCTGCTCGGTCTCTATCCTTTCCACCAGATTTCGGTAGCAAAGACACCCGAGCTTGCAGCAGCCGCAACCAAGACTTTGGAAATCAAGGGCGACAATTCTACTGGTTGGAGCACAGGCTGGAGAATCAACCTTTGGGCTCGTCTGCATCGTGCCGACAAGGCTTACCAAATATACCGCAAATTGCTCACCTACGTAAGCCCTGAAGTTTACAAGGACAGCAAGCATCACAGTGGCGGTACCTATCCCAACCTCTTCGACGCCCATCCACCATTTCAGATAGACGGCAACTTCGGAGGAACTGCAGGTGTTTGCGAGATGCTGATGCAATGCGATGGTGAAACGATGAATTTGCTCCCTGCTCTTCCACAGGAATGGCAGGCAGGAGAGATAAGAGGTCTAAAGGCCCGTGGTAACTATGGCGTATCACTCGCATGGAACAAAGGCAAATTGACTCAGGCAACCATCACCAGCAAGAACGAGGGTAATCTGACCATTCTCTACAATGGCAAACAGAAAGTTCTCACCTTCAAGTCTGGAGAAACAAAGACCATCAGATAAAAGATCCATATCGATCTTATCTATATCTATAGAGTAAAAGACTATAGTTATCTATTAGAGTAAAAGACAAAACATTAAAGAAAAGGACAAAAGTAATCCAATGAGATACATAACAACTCTCATCATTTCTATACTTTGGGTACTGAGCTCCCATGCACAGGAGTTCGGTACCCACTGGATATCCTATCCCCTGCCCAACGATTCTTCTGAGGTATGGTTCCGCCAAAGTTATATCATGGACGAGCGCCCCACCCAGGCCTTTATGAATATAGCAAGCACTGGCAACTACAAACTCTATATCAATGAGAGAAACGTAACGGGAAGCCTGAAATTCGATGGTATCAAGGACAGCATTCTTCTGAACCGAACCATCGACGTAACCCGCTTCCTCAAAAATGGCGAAAATGTGATTGCAGTATGGTACGCCCCACAAGGCAAGCCTAGCTACGGCAAGCAACTCTCGCTGGAATTCTACGGATGGCAGCGGGACAGCATTCCTTTCTATCAGAAAGCAGACGGTAAATGGCTCTGTCGACAACTCAAGGAATGCAGCAATGGAGAAGGCGAACGCTTCCATGCCCACACCAATACGCAGGCTTGGAAATCTGAGGAATATCACCCTTACGGATGGATTCACCCTACCGGTTGCGTCATCACAGACGAATATAGACAGGATTCTGCCTATGTTATGAATTATAAAGCCTTCGGCGACAAGAAGGTTATCAAGGACGAGAACAAGCTCTACAAGATATTGAAACCAGCCTGTACATACAGAGACTCCACCGGTTACAACATCGACTTTGGCAGACCTTTCTATGGCACCATCCGCCTTACGCTGCGAGGAGCCGGCAAAGGAACCAGATTAAAGATCAATGATTTCCTGTACATCTGCAACGGAGAACTGGATGAGCAGGCATTCTGCCGATTTAAATTCAGCAAGCAAAAGATATACACTCTTACCTGGAAAGGAAGATTCAAGGAAAGTGATATCGTGGATATTGAAGGATTAGAGATTTCGGAATAAGCTACCAAGCTTTTCGAAATCTCTTTTTTTTATTAATCTTCCAAGTCGCAAGTAACTGCTCTGCCACTTCGCAAAGCTCATCATACCATCCTTACCGAACTTCTCAATCAGCGGACCTTCCAGGAACTTATAAACCGGAAGATTCAACTCTTCACCCTTCTTGATGGCATCCTTGCAGATGCGCCATTTGTTATAGTTGATGCCATACACTTCGTTACCGAAATCCTTGGCACGGATCGGATACAAGGCACAGGAGATAGGCTTCTTGAACTTCGACTTGCCTTCGCGATAAGCACGCTCCAAGGCACAAAGACAGCAATTCGGAATGGTATGTCCATCGCCCAAGTCTTTCAAGTCCTGATAGCAGGTAAACACACAATCCTTACCATTCACGATACTCGTTACCAAATCGCCTTCGATATCCGTATAAGCCACGCCCTGCTTGTCGATGATAGCCTGAGCAGAAGCCGAGAGATCATCCCAAACCACATCGAGCGCATCCTCTATCGCCATGATTTCATCCAGGGTAACAGGAGCACCCGCATCGCCTTCGATGCAGCATTCACCCTTGCAGGCATCAAGGTCGCAACAGAATTTTTCGGTGATGATATCAGGTGAAACCAATACGTTGCCCACCTGCAGAATACGCAGTTCGTCTTTCTTCATAATGTTTTTGAGATGAATAAATTTCTTTGAGTGTATAATAAAAATAATGATAGCTACCCATGAGTGGATAGCTATATATTAATAGGTGTACCTACCATTGGATAGGCGAAATACCATTCTGCTGCAGATACGCATTGCAGCGGGAGAAATGATGATTGCCAAACCATCCGCCACGGTTGGCAGATAATGGCGAAGGATGCACACTTTCCAATATCAGGTGCTTGCTCGTGTCGATGAGTTTCGCCTTGCTTCGGGCATAACCGCCCCAGAGGATAAACACCAGATGTTCCTTATCCTGCTGAGCGCCTGGATAGCTGCATCAGTGAATTGCTCCCAGCCTTTGCGCTGATGGCTCGCTGCCTGATGGGCACGAACAGTAAGCGTGGCATTGAGAAGCAGTACTCCCTGTTTAGCCCAGCGGGTTAAATCGCCCGTGGCTGGCATCGGAGTGCCGAGATCCATCTGGATTTCCTTGAAAATGTTGATGAGTGATGGGGGGAAAGCAATACCAGTAGGCACAGAGAAACTCAATCCCATCGCCTGACCAGGCTCATGATAGGGATCCTGTCCGATAATCACTACCTTTACATCATCAAAAGGACAGAGATTGAAGGCATTGAAAATCAAACGGCCCGGAGGATAACAAGGCGTACGCAGGTATTCCTCTTTTACGAAGTTTGTGAGGTCAACAAAATACTGCTTGTTGAACTCATCACCTATATGCTGTCTCCAACTTTCTTCTATCTTTACGTCCATAATATTTTAAGTTAAAGAAGTCAAGGCTCCAAAAAGCCTTGACTTCCGAAATTATTATTAGTCAATAATCAAGTTCTCACCTGTCATATCAGCTGGCTGCTCCAAGCCCATGATGTGGAGGATAGAAGGAGCAACATCTGCCAAACGGCCATCCTTCACGGTAGCTGAGTTGTTGTCAGTTACATAGATGAATGGAACTGGGTTCAAAGAGTGAGCGGTGTTTGGTGTACCGTCCTCGTTGATAGCGTGGTCTGCATTACCGTGGTCAGCGATGATGATAGCCTCATAATCGTTAGCCTTGGCAGCCTCGATAACGTCCTTTACGCAGTTGTCAACAGCGTGAACAGCCTTAGCGATAGCGTTGTAGATACCAGTGTGACCTACCATATCACCATTAGCGAAGTTAACTACGATGAAGTCGTACTCCTGAGTGTTGATAGCACCAACCAACTTATCCTTTACCTCGTAAGCGCTCATCTCTGGCTTCAGGTCGTATGTAGCTACCTTTGGAGAAGGAACCAGGATACGGTCCTCGCCCTCGTATGGAGTCTCACGACCACCATTGAAGAAGAATGTTACGTGAGCATACTTCTCTGTCTCTGCAGTGTGGAGCTGCTTCTTGCCCTGTGCGCTCAAGTACTCGCCGAGAGTGTTCATTACGTTCTCCTTAGGGAAGAGGATGTGAACGCCCTGGAAGCTTGCATCGTATGGAGTCATGCAGTAGTACTGCAAGTCCTTGATGGTGTGCATGCCTTCCTCTGGCATATCCTGCTGAGTCAATACCTGTGTCAACTCCTTGGCACGGTCGTTACGGTAGTTGATGAAGATAACAACATCACCCTCCTGGATAGTACCGTCAACCTTAGAGTTATTGATTGGCTTGATGAACTCGTCAGTTACGTCCTCATCATAGCTCTCCTGCATTGCCTTCACCATATCGTCAGCCTGCTTACCCTTACCCTCAACGAGCAAGTCGTATGCTTCCTTTACACGGTTCCAGCGCTTGTCACGGTCCATAGCATAGAAACGACCTACGATGCTTGCGATGTGTGCACCGTTCTTGTCGCAGCAAGCCTGAACCTCCTCAATGAAGCCCTTACCGCTCTTAGGGTCTGTATCACGGCCATCCATGAAGCAGTGAACGTATGTCTCCTTCAAACCATATTCCTTACCGATCTCAATCAACTTGAAGAGGTGATCCAAAGAAGAGTGAACACCACCGGTAGAAGTCAAGCCCATCAAATGGAGTTTCTTACCAGTCTTCTGAGCATAGCTGTAAGCGTTGATGATTTCCTGATTCTTCAAGATATCACCGCTCTCGCAAGCCTTGTTAATCTTAACGAGGTCCTGATATACCACACGACCAGCACCGATGTTGAGGTGACCTACCTCAGAGTTACCCATCTGACCGTTAGGAAGACCTACGTCCTCGCCACAAGTCTGGAGAGTAGAATGTGCTGAAACTGCTGTCAAATAATCGAGATAAGGAGTTGGAGTTTTGAAGATAACATCACCCTTATCATGCTTACCGATTCCCCATCCGTCGAGAATCATTAAAAGAGCTTTTTTTGCCATAATTACATAAAATAATTTAAATTCGAATTTCTGCCTGCAAAGTTACAACAAAATAGGTGAAGGACAAAATAAATTAAGATAAAAAAACTCCCTTCTTTCAACAAAAAAAATATATGGAGACAAGGTTATAAGGGATTTTGACTTTTTAGTTCATTTTTATTTGGAACATAACATTATTTTTTGTATCTTTGCAACTGATAATATCTTATTATTATCCCAACGATTATGCAAGAAACGAATAATATATTAGCAATATTAGATAACTACCTCCACGACAATCCTGATGAGATTGCAAAGGAGATGGCAAAAGACTTCAGAAAACGAAGAATAGAGAAGAATCTGACACGTGAGCAAGTGGCAGACAAGTCTGGCGTTGCCGTCAGCAACATCACCAGATTCGAACAAAAGGGCCTCATCTCCCTCAAAAATCTGATAGGTATCGCCATAGCTTTGGAATACACCTCAGAAATCAAGAACGTCTTCTCGCAACCCAAGTACTCCACCATGGAGGAGTTGCAACAGATAAAAAGAAACGCTAACAAGAAAAAGGCTTACAGACAATGAAACATATAGAATCTTTAGCCGTGAAATATCACCAGGAGAAAGTCGGCACACTGTCATTGAGTGCCGATGGAAAGGTATGCACATTCGAATATGACAATCAGTGGTTGGCATCTGGCTTTAGTATATCTCCGCTGGAATTGCCACTGAAGCCTGGTCTTTTCATTGCCAAAGCCACCCCTTTCAACGGGAACTTTGGCATCTTCGAAGACAGTCTACCCGATGGATATGGTAGATACCTATTGCATAAAGCCTTGCTAAAAGAGGGTATCAACGACTTTGAGCTATCTGCTCTCGACCGACTGAGCATCGTGGGCAATGGAGGTATGGGCGCATTGACCTACGAACCTATAACTTCTATCCAGACTGGACACGAGATTGATGACTTTGACCTTTTACAAGCCAAAGCCTTGGAAGTATTGAAGGAGCAACAGGATAATGACGCAGGATTATTATTATATAATAGTGGTAATAGTGGCGGTTGTCGCCCAAAAGCCATTTTCACAAATGAGGATGGTCATTGGTTGGTCAAGTTTCGCCATACCTATGACCCACAAGATATGGGAAAGCAAGAGTATCATTATAATGAGATAGCCAAGCAATGTGGTATCCAAGTACCCGACTTCAAACTGGTAAACGACAAGTATTTTGCCTGCCGTCGCTTCGACATTTCTCCAACAGGCGAACGCATTCACGTAGCCACAGCTGGAGCCTTGCTCAACGTTTCCCTTTCCAACCCCATTCTCGATTATCTCAACCTTTTGGCGCTTACAGGTTATCTTACTCAGAGCCAAGAGGATGTGGAAGAGATGTTCCGCCGCATGGTTTTTAATTATATAATGGACAACAAGGACGACCACTGCAAGAACTTCTCTTTTTTGGTTCAGAAAGAGAGCGATGGCAAATGGCACTGGCATTTAGCTCCTGCCTACGACCTCACCCATTGCACCGAGGGATATAATGGTGAACACGCAACATCTGTAAATGGAACTGGGCATCCGACCGTAGAGGATATGATAGCCGTTGGCGTAAAGAATAAAATGAAGGAAAAGAGATGCCGCGAAATCTACGAAGAGATATCATTACAGGTTAAGTCTGGTGAGAATATATTGGACTTTTGCAAAAGATTTCTGAAACAACAAATGTAAATGACGATAACAATATGATTTATACAAGCAAGAAAATCATCATATTTCTGTTCACTATCATGCAGCTAACCATTCTCGCCAGTTGCATGGACTCAGGATATCGCCTATCCTTCCCTGAGATAGACGATCTTGCCGACGAATACCCAGCACAAGCCAAGGTATTCCTCTCTCGTGCTGACAGCAACGACAACAAAGGCTACTATAAGCTCTTAACAGCCAAGATAGAGTATCAACTCAATGGTTACATCTATAAAGAAAACGACATAGACGATGCCATCAACATCTTCGTGAACGAAAAGGATGAGCCCCTTCTTGCACGTTCCTTATATTATAAGGGAGCCTCGATACTCAACAACTATCGAGATACCGCAAAAGCCATCAAATGGTTCTCACAGGCCATCGCCTACGATTGCAACATGAGAGAAAAGGAGAAGCTGGATATGTACGACATATTGTGTCGCATTACCCACCAAAACATTTACACCGTAGAGTTAGAAGACGAGGCTCGCCAAACCTACAATATCCGCTACCGTGCCTGGGCACTACTCTATCGTAGCATCAACAACCAAGATCAGGAACTTGCCGACCAAGCTTTCGAAGTTGCCAATCAAATCAAAGAGAACAAGGACAGCACCTTGGGACCCATGTACTATCATTACTTCCAAGCCTTGATGGACAGGGGCAATGTGCCTGATTCCATCTTGATAAGCTATGCAAAGAAAGCGCAAGACAATTTCGGGGTAAAATACGACAACAACATTGATTTCTATCGCTTGCTCACAAGAAACAGCAAGGAAACCCATGCCTTCGCCATGCAGCATATCAAAGAAGAATATAACATAAATCAAGAATACATGCAGCCATGGGGATCCTATTCCTTTGCTTTAGGATACAAGTATTATCTCCCCTTATATTTTCTCTCCCTACAAAAAGGAGATACACTCATGGCAAACCGTATTGCCCACGAATTACGACAAGAAGCGCCTTTGCTTGCCAAAGACCAAAACTCAGAAAAGGAAAATCAAGTAAAACTGATGTACGAGGGTGGTAACACCCGTTATCGCTATGAAAAGGTTAAGACCTATATATTTGTAGGAATCATCATCGTGCTCATCATTCTCCTGACGATGACTTACCTCTCCATTTCCAGAATCCGAAAGGCTCACCAAACTATTAAAAACTTGCATGAGTCACTGCACCAGTTAAAAGATGTGGAGAACTCTTCGTTATCGGAGCAATGCGAACGATTAAACCACGAAATAACCACCCAGCTTCGCAAACTGAAACGCCGTGACAAGGACATCGAAGAATACAAGACTCAAATTACCGAGCTCACAGACATCAGCCAAGGCTTGGTGTATTATTCGATGACGATACAAAATCAAAACATCAGCCAGATAGGTAAACAAGGCATCCGACAACTTCTCGCCAGCTTCAAGGTGATAGACGAGAAGTATAGCGAACGATTGGAAAACTACGACTTGAATCCATCGCAAAGCCTCTTCTGCATCCTCTACCATATCGGTAAGAGCGATGAGGAAGTAATGCAAATATTGCAATACTCTCTCTCGAATATCAGGGTAAGAAAGTCGAGAATCAAGAGTGACACTGGAGCAGAGTCGTTCGACGACATCATCAGATAAGCTCTCCCATAATTTTTTCGCTATGCTCCATTAAGTTTTCGAAGCATTACAAAAAGCTTATATTTTAAGTTTTTTCTTATCGTAACTCACTCGTTATCAACACATCTATACTAACTGATATGTAATTCCGATTTGGCTATCTCTATCATTTGTTGTACCTTTGCATCCGAAATTCTAAACATCAAACGACTATGAGAAGAATAATATTATTATTAGCAGCCATACTCACAGTATGCAGCTTGAATGCTCAGAAAGGCAACAAAAATGAGAAAGTGGTCAATATTGACAAGGTAAACTATCGCATCACCTACAATGGGAAGATGGTACCAGATACCACAACAGTTCCCTACAACTATTGGGAGAGCGAAATGCGACTTGACATCGGTAGCAAGACTACTCATTTCTATGATAGAACCAAGCAAATATCCGATTCTATCATGGATGAACAAGCTAAGACGGGGCAATATGACATGAGTAAAATTCCTAGAGGTGGCAGAATCCATTGGGAATTCTACAAGAACTATCCATCAAAGGGGCAAACCACTTTACTGGATAAAGTCCTTGGTAACTATTACCAATGTACAGAACAATTAGAGGTGCCAAACTGGCAGCTTATCCCAGATAGCACAACTACCATCATTGGCTATAAATGCCTGTTGGCAAAAGCACTCTTCAAAGGCAGAACCTGGTATGCCTGGTACTCAGAAGACATACCTATAAGCGAGGACCTTGGAAAATTTCCGGACTGCCTGGTCTTGTTCTACTTGCTTACGACCAGAACAAACAATACATATTCAATGCTATCGGTATGAGCACAATGAATGGGACCGAAAGCATAACTTTCACGGAAAAGGCAAGAGAGAAAGTAACACAGAAAGAGTTAAGAGAGGCTAAGCATAAATTTGATGGCGCAGAAGCTCTCAAAGCAACAGCGAGAAAAACTGGATTTACGTTTAAGAAATTACCCGAAGGTGCCATCAAGGCTCTAAACCGAAGCAACAAGGGCAACCCTATCGAACTGGAGTAACTCCAGCTCGATTAACTGATCGTATTCTACATCATAACAACAAACGAACAATATAAGCATGAAAAGATATTTATTCATCATCTGTTTGGTATTCCTTGGAATCATCGGAATATCAGCCCAAAAAGAGCAGACTCCCATCCAACACTTGATACTGCAGGGCGACAGTTGCATGAACGAGCATGACTCGTACCATGCCATCACCTATTACCAGCAATATATCAATGAGCATCCACACGATTTGAATGTTCTCAGAAAGCTCGCTTCTTGCTATCGTCTTCGTGGCGACAACAAGAAGTGCATCTCTTGCATGGATAGCATTCCTAACGACAGTCTCAACCATGAAGACTTGCGCATGATGTTCTATTCCTATCTTAATCTTGGTGATAAAAAAAAGGTAGAATTATATGGCATGACTATCTATCGCAAATACCCATACGACGGGGAGGTATTTGCCACCCTACTTCAGCAATGGAACAACCATGGGAAGCCAGAAATGGTTTCAGCTTTCGCCTTGTCGTATGTAGAAAAACGTGACTCCACGAATATACTCATCAACAAGGAGCTTGCCTATTCACTCTATTTACAGCTTAGATACGAGCAAGCCATCCCTAGATACAAGAAGCTTATAGCCGATGGATTCGACAATTTTGAGTCTAACCTCGTCATAGGATTGTGCTATTATAACTTGGAAAAGTACCGAGAAGCCTATACCTATCTGAACAAGGCGGCAGAGATAAAGAAAGACAACCCAAATATGAACTGTCTCTTCTACTTGGGCATAACTTGCAAAAAGATTTCCGAACAAACTAAGAATATCGTGGAAAAGGAAACCCTGGCAAGACACGCCATCATCAACCTAGAACGGTCTATAACCGTGGCTTACCCTCGCAGTCGTGGACTATATGTAAACCAGCAACTTGCTGAGCTTTATTACAATAAATCGGAATACGAGAATGCAGGTCATGCCTTCGCCCAGTGCATCGAATATGATGACGAGGACGATCCTCACAACTATTATAATGCTGCGCAAATGTATATCGGAGCCAAGATGAAGCCACAGGCAAAACTCTATCTCCAGATGTTCTTGGCAAAAGCTGATAAGTTGAAGGATGAAAAGGAAAAAGCTAAACTTACAGCGAAAGTAAAGGAGCAACTAAAAGGTTTGCAAACAGATAAATAGAAAAAGGCAGAATTATGAAGAAAATAATTATCAGTTTTATCGCTTTCTTTCTCTTGTTCTGCATCCCAATGGCGATGCAGAGCAAGAGAAATACTCCTATCTTACTCGAAGACGACAACACTGCTACCGGGATTCATGGTTATGTAGAAGATTCATTGACCCATAACCGTCTAGCCAACGTCTCCATCACGCTGCTCCGCAATGGAAAGCCCTTGAAGTTTACAAGAACAAAGGAGGACGGAACCTTCGTGCTCCCCATCACCGAAAAGCAAGCCAACGATAAACTGCAGGCCACGTTTATGGGGTATAAAAAGACAAAAACATCGATTTCATCGGGAAAAGAAACCATCATCAGTATGGCTTCAACAGCTTTTGTCTTGAAGGAAGTACAAGTAAAAGGCTCTCGCATCACGGGTCGAGACACCATATCTTTCGATCTCACCCGCTTTGCCAACGAACGAGATAACTCCCTGAAAGATGTACTGAAAAAGCTGCCAGGCGTGGATATAGAGAAGAATGGTCGTATCAACTACAATGGTAAGCCCATCAATCGATTCACTGTGGAAGGTCTCGACCTGACCGGTGGCAAATATAACCAGCTGGAAGAAAACATCAAGGCGAAAGACGTGAAAAAAGCCGAAGTCATCGAGCATGACCAACCTATCAAGGCGCTCCAGAACAAGACCTTTACAGATAATGTAGCGATGAACATCGCCCTGAAAGATAGTGCCCGCGACAAACTGATGCCCACCCTCAAGCCTTACATGCTCGTAGGGCATCCGTCCCACGTAGGCGGAAGCATCAATATCATGCAAATTGGCAAGAAGAAACAGATGATGTATGATGCAGAATACGACAGAACAGGCAAAAATCTCGGCTATGCACTTAACCAACTTGCATCTTACAGCAATCGTCTGGCTCCTGCCTCCCTTCCATCATGGATATCAGTACCATCGCTTGACGCTCCTATCGACGAAGAACGCCTGCGCTTCAACACCTCACAAAAATACTCCATCAACCATATCAAGAAGAATAAGGACGATGCAGAGACTCGCATAGAAGCCAACTATCTTCGTACGGTAACCCGACAAGAGCGAGAGAACATGAGTATCTACGACCTCGGCGGCGAAGCTCCCACAGTTACCACTGAGCACAACCACAAGACGATGATCAGCGATGCCTTCAATCTGCAATGGGAGAACAAGGTAAACAAGGCTGAGCATTATGGCAACGAGAGCATCAGCCTCAGCGCTGCACAAAGCGACGGTTTGTCAAACATCAACGACACGCTTACCCAACGTGTCCGCATCCCAAAGCTCGACCTCTCGGCAAGTATCTACCGCCTTCTCGTCTTCAAGAAAAGTCAACTCTCTTGGCGTAGCACTGCGACTATCACCATGGTGTGGCGGACCTCTACTTAAACGACGAGCGCAATCGCATCCGCACCAACCTTTGGCATACAGCCCACGCCTTACAGTGGATGAAGAATCGCTTCCACTGGACACAGGAATATAGAATGAGTATCGACCTCAATAACATCTATGCGAAATATCAGAAAAGAAGCGATGAAATCGGCAAAAACAACGGATTCACCGAAAACAGTCACGATGAAATCGGCAAAAACAGTCTTAACATCACAGGGAAGTTCACCCCTTACTGGCAATACAAGACCGAGACGTTCCGTATGTCGTTCTCTCCCGATTTCATCTGGGAACGCTTCACCTATCCACAGAAAACTCTACTTACCATATCACCCTACCTTTACTTATATAAGAAATTGGATTTCCGTAGAGAGTTGACTATCTACACAGGATACAGTACAGGAACAGGCAATGCCACCAACTACGCCATAAAGCAATATCGCAAAAGTTATCGCTCTTGGTACACTTCGAGCGACATCATTCCGATAACTCGCTCTCTTTATGGCAAGTTGAGTTACGACTACAAGCGCCCTATCAAGGAAATCTTCTTCAGCGCATCGGTCAATGCCAGCAAAAACTGGATGAACACGGCATCCGACCTACGCATCGTGGATGGCAAATACTATACCTCATTATATAAGCAGGACAGCAAGAACAACAACATCGGAGGTTCGCTCTATATCTCCAAGGGTTTCTACGACCTTCATCTGAAGACCCGCCTGGAGGGCAGTTACAACTACAGCAAGGGTGAGCAATACAGCAGCGGCAAAGCCATCAGCTACACCGCCGACAACTATACTATGAAGCCTAGCATCGACTTCTCGCCGTCCTGGTGTGCCTTTAGCTATGAAGGAGAATTCTCTTTTTACAACTCGAAACGTCAAAAAATGGCGAAGTCATCGTTATTTAATTGGCGCCAAAGCGTATCTGCCACCGCTACCATCAGCCATGTGGACCTCTCCTTCTCGCTCGTACATTATCACAATGAGCTGCAAGAGGGCAACCACCTAAACACCCTTCTTGGCGATGCTCGGCAGTATGGAGAATGAAAAAGCTCCGCCTTTCTGGAGAGCTTCGAAACCTTTTCAACAAGAAGAACTATATGGAAACCATCTATAGCGGCATCAGTACATTGACCGACAGCTATCATCTTCGCCCTCGCGACTGATGATTTCCGCCCAGTATTCCTTTTAAACAAGAACTCCCATCTCAGAAAAGAGACGGGAGTTCTTTGCTTTTGAGGATAGGAAAATAGGTGCCGCGAAATTTATAAAGAAATAACTTTACAGACCAAATGAGGTGAAAAATATCTCTTAAGGAAAGATTTTATTTCCCTTAAGGAAAAATATATTTTCCCTTAAGGAAAAAAATAAATATCCTTAAGGGAAAATTTTCAATCTCTTCTTCCCCCATTTTCCGGGAGTTTCTTCTAGATAATCTCTTTCTAGAATATTATTTACACAGGCTACTTCTGCTTCAGATAGTTCAACTGAACATTAGGAGCACAGGCATTGCTTGTCTTCTCGGTATATTCTGCCACCTTCAATGTGGCTGTACCCTTGATGTTCTCCACATCGCTACCCACCTTGAAGAGATAGTTACCTGCATCTACCTTCCACTGGCTGTTAGCCTCATCGAAGCTGGCGAGATCGCGCTTTTCGAGGGTCATCTTCAAAGTCTGGCTCTCACCTGGATTCAGCAACTTGGTCTTGCCGAAGGTCTTGAGCTCCTTGGCTGGCTTCTCGTAAGCGCCCTTTGGAGCGGTAACATAAACCTCAGCAACTTCCTTGCCGGCAACCTTACCGGTATTCTTGATAGTTACGCTAACTTCGATATTGTTGCCTTTAGCCTTGACTGATGGCTTGCCAAACTCGAAGGTAGTATAGCTCAAACCATAACCGAAAGGATAAGCCACATTCTTCTTGAAGGTGTCGAAGTAGCGGTAACCTACATAGATATCCTCCTCGTGGTTGCTATAGTCGTAACCCTTGATGTTACCCTTGCTCCAATCCTGCAGATTCTTGTAGGTGTACATATCGTAATCCTTGGCGAAGTTGGCAGTAGATGGATGATCGGTAGCAGCAATAGGCCAGGTCATGGTCAACTTACCCGATGGATTCACCTTACCGGTCAGGATATCAGCTACAGAGTTACCGCCCTCGATACCTGGCTGCCAAGCTACAAGAATAGCATCTACACGGTCTCTCCAGCTGGCTGTCTCCATCACAGAACCAGAGTTGATGATCACAATCACCTTCTTGCCCTTGGCATGGAAAGCATCAGATACACGGAAAATCATATCCTGCTCTATCTGACTGAGGTTGAACTCACCATTGATCTGGCGATCCATACCCTCACCTGCCTGACGGCCGATGGTGATGATGGCAGCGTCTGCCTTTGGCTCCTCGCCAGCTACACAGCGTTCAGTAATCTCGATTTCATCGAGCTTTGGCTGACCCTGATCCAGGAACCACATCATCGGATTCTTGTCTGCCTTCAACTTAGCCTTGGCATACTTCACATAATTCTGATAGATTTCCGTAAGCTGAGGAGTAGTTGCCACGCCAATGTTCTTCAAACCGGTAACCATATCAACAGAATAGCCTACATTAACGGCTCCACTACCAAGACCACCCGACATAAAGTCGTAAGAGTTGACACCGAAGAGTGCCACGGTCTTCAAGCCCTGGATAGGAAGAGCTGCATCATTCTTCAGGAGCACCATACCCTCAGTAGAACTCTGACGGGTGATAGCTGCATGAGCCTTCAAGTCTGGCTCTCCACTATATTTATATCCCTTGAATCGAGGAGTCTTCACAATATATTCGAGCATACGACGAACATTGCGGTCCACATCCTTGATATCCAGCTTGCCATTCTTTACGGCATCAACAATATCCTGTACCTGTGCAGGATAACCCGGCATCATCAAGTCGTTGCCAGCCTCAACTTCCTGTTCCAGAGGAAGGTCGGCACGCTTACCAATCCAGTCGGTCTCTACAATTCCCTTGTATCCCCAGTCGTTGCGGAGAATATCTGTAAGAAGGCCCTTGTTGCCCTGGGCATACACACCATTAATCTTATTATAGGCAGACATGATGGTCCAAGGATTGCTCTTGCGAACCATCATCTCGAAACCCTTCAGATACAATTCACGGAGAGCACGCTGGCTCAATCGCTCATCCACCTTGGTACGGTCAGTTTCCTGAGAGTTTACGGCAAAGTGCTTGGCACTCACACCAACGCCCTGGCTCTGCACACCCTGTACAAAGGCGGTTCCGATAAGACCTGTTACGATTGGATCTTCTGAATAATACTCAAAGTTACGGCCGCAGAGCGGATTGCGATGCAGGTTCATACCCGGTCCGAGCACAACATCACAGCCATACTCCAGGGTTTCGTTACCGATAGCCTCACCCACCTTACGCACCAGGTCGGTGTTCCAGGTAGAAGCCAAACAGGTTCCGATAGGGAAACCGGTAGCAAAATAGCTACGGCTGTCACCTTGGCGATGAGCATCGATATGAACACCGGCAGGACCATCACACTGTACGGTAGTAGGAATACCGAGACGAGGGATGGCTACAGTAGTACCCGCAGCACCCGGCACGAACTTCTTCTGATGTCCGAGCATAGCGCCACTGCCCACGAATCCATCGTTACCACCGCCCACCAGCATCTGGGCTTTTTCTTCCAAGGTCATCGCCTTGATTACTTCATCGATGTTGTTGGCATTCAATTTTGGTGCAGATTGCGCCATCATTGCAGTTGCCATTGCTCCTGCCGCAACGGTAAGAGCCAATTTCTTGTAGTTCATCATTTTGTCGTTTATTTAGTTAGTTATTACTTTTCTGTTCTTTTAGTCGTTTCATCAGGCTTGTGCAGCCCTAAAGGTTACTGCATTTCTTCAAAAACTTGCTGCAAATTTAATAAAATAAGGTGGAAACACCAAGCATTTCCACCTTTTTTTCTTGAATTCAACAAGATTATTCCCGGATTTAACAAAAGATATAGTAAGAACATAACATACTATACATACCCCTAACCTAAGGCTAGTCCTGATATTTAATCTGGAAGTAATCGAGCAGACGCTTTTATATATATTGCGATAACTTACTTCGCTGTATCCTTTGAGCTTCGCTTATCACGGCGATAACTGCGATAATCATCCAGCGGAATCTCAATATCAGGTTCCACCAGCTCACCCTCACGTGGCAAGGCGAACTTCTGATACTTGATGTTCAAGCCACGCTCTATCCACATACTCTCATAATAGGTCTGGATAGAGAGAATCTTACGGGTTTCCTCATCGATACCCTCCTGATGATAGAGGTCCTCGGTGCGGAAGAGCACAGGCAGATGGTTGCCATCCACCATATAAGTAGTATAGGTGAAGAGGAAGTTGGAGTCCGTCTTCAGATGAATGATACCGCCATCCACGAGGAAGTGGCGATAACGGTTCATGAAGTATGTAGATGTAAGACGCTTGCGAGGGTTCTTCATCTGCGGGTCAGAGAAGGTGAGCCAGATTTCCTGCACCTCATCCTCGGCAAAGAAGCGGTCGATAATCTCGATGTTGGTACGGAGAAAAGCCACGTTTTTCTGTCCTTCCTCTATCGCCTTCTTGGCACCGGTCCACATACGTGCACCCTTGATATCCACACCGATGAAGTTCATCTCTGGATAGAGCTTGGCAAGTTCCACGGTATATTCACCCTTGCCGCATCCCAACTCCAGAACGATAGGATTATCATTGTGGAAATACATCTCACGCCACTTGCCCTTCATATCGAAAGGCACGTCATCTACAACACTATATGGATACTGGAACACGTTCTCGAAACGCTCCATATCCGCAAACTTAGCTAATTTTCCTTTGCTCATTGATTCTTTTTTCTTCGTTTGGGTACAAAGGTAATCATTTACCGATAATTATACAAATCGTATAATAGAAATTGTATAATATTAACGTAAAAAGAATCGCCAGAAAGCTATTCCGCCTGAATACCGAAGTACTCGTTGAGTTCGGCGATGGCAGCGCCATCAGCATTAGGAAGATCCTTCACCAGCTTGCCTTTCTCCAGCAGGAGGATGCGAGAGGAGATGTCGGCAACGAAGTTGAGGTTATGGCTGGAGATGATGACCGTGGTGCCCTGCTCCTTGCAGATGCGCAGAATCATGTGAGCGATAGTCATCTGGGAAGATGGGTCGAGATAGTTGAATGGCTCATCCAGGAGAAGAACCTTCGGATTGATGATCATCGCTCCAATGATGCCTATCTTCTGTCGGTTGCCCTGAGAGAAATCACGGAGATACTTCTTGGTTCCCATGATTTCATCGTGCATAAAGCCCTCAAACTGAGCCAATCGCTCCTGCAAGGTCTTATCGTCGATGTTATAAACATCAGCAATGAAATCGAAGTATTCCTCAGGAGTGAGGAAGTCGATGAGGAATCTGCCGTCGATGTAACTGCCGGTATATTCCTTCCAGGTTTCACTCTCGTTCACCTTCTGCCCATTGCTTTCCACGAAACCATCATCTGCCTGAATCAGGTCGAGAATCAAGCGGAGCAAGGTAGTCTTGCCCGCACCATTATTACCTACGAGTCCTATCAGCTCGCCCTTTGCAACACCCAAATTATCAATATCGAGTACGGTATTGCCATTATATATCTTCTTGAGATTCTGAATCTTGATATCCATTATTCTAATGTTTAATGTGTAGTGTTTAATGTTTACTTAGCTTTCCATGAACTTCTCCATGCGCTTATACTTGTTCTTCTCGAAGATGGCAGCAATCTTGGCGATGAACCATTTATGGATGGCGATGCTGAAGACTGCCAGCGCTACACAGGTAATAACCATGCCGTCTCGCCAAAGAAATGATAGATGGCAGCGACGCCAGCCAACGGGAAGAGGAAGGCGATGGCATAAAGATTGATCTTCAGATTCGCTCCCTGCATGCTGAACATGGAAGTCTGGAATATCTCCAGACGGGAAGAGAAGAGTGCCGTAGGCAGATTAAAGAGATTGATGAACACCGCCAGACAGAAACCGCTGATGAGCACCTGGATTCCGATTCCTGCCTGCAGGAAAAGGAACGGAAGGGTGAGCAGCAAAGCAACTGCACTCACCACCATATAATAATAGAAGCAATTCTGCAGCATCTGTTTAACCTTGACAGGTTTGGTCATCAAACCATGGAAGAAGTTTGCCTCAATACCAAAGGTCCATTGCGACAACACCACCGATGGCAGCAGGATGGCACCCACTACATAGAGAGTAGTCATAGCCACCTTATCCCCTATCTCCTGTCCCGGCTCTAAAGGCATCAGGGCGAAGAGATAGGCATCGAAAAGGAAGATGGCGGTAATCATAATCACCATCGTACGGACACGCTTTGCTCTCAACGTACCGATATATTGCAGACTGAAGAGGTTGACATGGCTGAATCCACGGAACTTGGAAACCTTCTGCTTCTGCTCATTATAAATCTTTTCGTGATAGAGATAAGCGGTAAGTCCAGTGAATACCGCTCCTGCAAGGAAGAAGAGACCTATCCATCCCATATATACCGGGAAGAAAGAAGCCACAAACATATATCCTATCAGCACGGCAAACATTCCCATCCATCCCAATATCAAAGGCCATTTCAGAATCCACTCCGTAGCCTTGCGATAACAGGTGATATAGATGCCGTTGATGAAAGAGAACTCCAGGAACAGGAAGAAACTGGCTACAGCCTCACTTGCCGGCAGGAGATAGATGAACACCGGAAGCGTAAGCACCGGAAGCACATAGTTCCAAAAGCTCACGAGATTGGTAGTGAGCAGGAACCTGTTCCAGATTTTCTCTGGCACAGGGCGCGACTTCACATAATCATCCATTGCCGTAATATCCCGCTTCATCACCATCTTCATGATGATGTCAGGAATCAGCATGCCGATTACGATGCCTGCACCCAATAATGCCGGCATTTCTTCTCCCTCCAGTTCTCCTCCACTCTCGGTGAAGCCTTGGTAGAAGCCCACACCCACCATCACATACAAGAAGATGATGTAGCACGCCACGAAGGCATCTCTCTTGTGGAAATTACGGCGCTGTTGCAGCCACCATAACCTTAACAGTAATTTCAACATAATTCTTTAGTTTCATTGGTTTACGGGTACAAAGATAAACAAAAAACCCAGAAAACAATAACAAAAAGAAAGAAATAACATAAAAATAACATGAAATAAAAAGAAAAGCAGCAAGAAAACCACGATAAAAACGAAAAGCAGCATCTTCCTCTCGAAGATGCTGCCCGTTTCTAACTAACATTAAACTTATGTATCAACTATTCATCAAAACTATTAAAACCTAAAAAGCTAAACTATTTCACCGGCAAAATGTTACCCTCCTCATCATAGAAGAGAGGAGCCACCTTTACACTGCGAAGCCAGGTAGTATCATTAGATGGCACGCAGTCGTGATGGAACAGATACCACTGTCCCTTGTACTCACAGATGCTATGATGGGTTGTCCAACCTACCACCGGCTCCAGGATGACGCCCTTGTAAGTGAACGGACCATAAGGATTATCACCTACTGCATAACAGAGATAATGAGTATCACCGGTAGAGTAGCTGAAGTAATACTTGCCCTTGTACTTATGCATCCAGCTAGCCTCGAAGAAGCGATGTGGATCATCGGCAGGCAATACCTTACCCTCCTCGTCAACAATGACAACAGGCTTTGGCATCTCAGCAAACTGCTGTACATCATCTGTCATCAGGGCTACACGGGATGGCAACGGATTCTCCTTTCCCTCTGGGAGATGCTCATCCTTCAAAGCCTTGTTGTCCTTGTACCACTGAAGCTGACCGCCCCAGATACCACCGAAGTAGCAGTAAATTTTTCCATCATCATCCTTGAACACGCAAGGGTCAATGCTGTATGACTTGCGAATAGGATCGGCATTCGGAACGAAAGGACCTTCCGGCTTATCAGCCACAGCCACGCCGAGATGGAACACCCCATTATAATCCTTGGCAGAGAAGATGAGATAGTATTTGCCATCCTTCTCCACTACATCATTGTCCCACATCTGCTTCTCAGCCCATGGCACATCCTTCACATCGAGAATCACACCATGATCGGTTACCTCACCTTCCATCACATCGTCCATGGAGAGAACATGATAGTCTTTCATCTGGAAGTGACCGCCATCATCATCGAAGCATTCGCCACTGTCCCAGTCATGAGATGGGTAAACATACAGGCGACCGTTAAACACATTGGCAGATGGATCTGCCATATATCCTTAGGGAACAAATATCTTGCTTTCATTGCTGTTATTATTTAAAGAGTTTTACGATTTCCTTAACCACTGGCTTCACCTCGTTGTTGCGGTCGATGAGCAGCGGATAGTTGGTTCTGCCTGGAATAGGCCAGCCGTTTAACCAAGAGTGACCATCGTTGACGCCCCAGAAAGTAACACGACTGATTACATCCTTGTGGCGCTCGATAATCTTGAAGAGATCGAGATAACGCTGGTTGAAGAGTTTCTGCGCCTTCTTGTCAAGCCCGTTCACGTATGGATTGTACTTCTTCTGAAGTTCAAACTTCTGGCTGATTTCCGCTCCACCGAATCCTTGCGGATTAGGAAGCATGTTCATATCCAACTCTGTCATCATCACCTTCACGCCCTCAGCAGCAAAAGCCTCGATGCTCTTCTCATACTCAGCATAGTCAGGATAATCAAAACCATTGTGGCTCTGCATACCTACTGCATCTATGCGGAGGCCCTTTGCCTTCAGGTCGCGAACGAGTTTGCAGATAGCCTCACGCTTAGCAGGCTTCGAAGTAGAATAATCATTATAGTAAAGCTCTACGTTAGGGTCAGCCTCATGCGCAAAGCGGAAAGCCAGTTCGATGAACTCCGGACCGATAATCTTATAATACAGAGACTTGCGGTAAGAGCCATCATCCTCAAAAGCCTCGTTCACTACGTCCCATCCCTTTACTCTACCTTTATAATGAGTAACCACATTCATGATGTGATTATACATTCTGCCGATGAGCACTTCACGGCTTACCAGATTACCCTTATCATCGGTAAACATCCACTTAGGTGGCTGAGAGTGCCATACCAGACAATGACCTATCAAGGTCTTGCCGTTCTTCTCAGCCCAGTCAGCCAATTTATCGCCATCGGTGAAATCAAAGCGATTCACCTCCGGATGATTTTCCTCGCCCTTCATACAGTTCTCGGCAACCACCTGGTTAAACTGCTTCTTCACTACTTCCTCACCTGCCGGGTCTTGCCCGTCTGTCAGAGAAGTATTAACGGCTGCACCAATCAGGAAATATTTGCCCATGGTTTCCTGGAATGTTGGGATTGTCGTATTATTATTGCCTTTCTGGGCAAAAGCTGCAGAAGCAAGCATCAAGCCCAAGGCAAAAGTTGAAATTTTCTTCATTGTACATTTATTATTTATTCAAGTTTCGCAAGTTCAGAAGTTAAAGAAGTTAAGGAGTTATCGCTCCCTACGGTCGCTGAGGAGTTAAGACAATAGTCTTTTTGGCGCAGTTTTTAAGCAGCGAGACATACGTCTTAACTCCTTAACTTCCTTAACTCCTTTAACTTCCTAATATGCTAAAATTCAGTATCTTATTTTTCTTCCTGATGACGAGCTTCAATCTTCTTATTGATGTCGTCGATGACCTCATCGGTCAACTCATACTTAGAGATGATATACATGGCCAAACACAGCAGGAGGGCAGGAATCACACATACCAGCCAGCGGATGCCCTCCTGTGCCAGAGGAGTCTGCTGCTCCAGATCGTTCATGAAGTAAGCACCTGCTGCATTACCAACAGACATCATGGCGAAGGCGGTGATAAAGAAGAGTGCCACGATACGGAGAGGACGGTTGTGGAAGAATTCTGTCCACAGGTCGCTCACCTTCACGTTCTTGGTTTCCTTCTCGTCCATTACCACACGCTCCTTGGTCTGGGTAAAGCAGAATACCAGAAGGGCGAAACCTACCAGAGCAAAAATCAGCATGGCAACAAACCAGGCATTACTGTCGGTAGGAAGCGAGTTGCTCTCTTGAGCTGCCGCAGCCTGATAACCGGTCCATGCAAGAACGGCACCAGGGACAACTCCACCCAAAGCCATACCTGCCTTATAGAAGATACCGGTCAAGGCATTGACGATACCGGCAATGCGCTTGCCACTGGTATATTCTGCAAAAGAGATAACCTCAGGAATCAATGCCCACATATATCCAGTAGCCACGATAACACCTGTTGACTTGATGAACTGTGCAATATAAACCAACGTGATATGATCCTTTACAGGTCCCATCTTGCTGATGAAATAAAGCATCGCCATACCCACGATAGCCACAGTAAGGAAGATATAGAACATATTCTTCTTGCCTACCTTTTTCTTGATGGCAGGCACCAGCGGCATGAAGATGAAGGATGGCAGAGAGCCCAAACCCATAAAGAGTGCCATTTCGATAGGGAGATCCTTGGCTGCTGCGAGCATGGCCACCAGGATTGGAACACCTGCCGATACACAGAGTCCACCCACATTTGCCATGAACATACGTACAGAGGTAAGAATGGTTATCTCGTCTGTATCGCGAGTCAGCGAAGAGTTCAAGGCTCCGTAAGGCACATTAATCAATGTATAGAGCATTGACAAACCCACGTATGTAACATAGGCATAGATGAGCTTGACGGTTTCTGTCTGTCCCTCCATACCATTCCAGAAGCAGAGGATGGCAAGCACGGTGAGCGGCAAACCCGCCAATACGAGATATGAACGATACTTACCCCAACGTGGATTATGCTTATCTACATAAGTTCCCACCAGTGGGTCCCAAAGCACATCGACCAGGCGAACCACCAGGAACATGGTGGCTGCCACACCCGGATTGAGCCCGTAGATGTCGGTGTAGAAGAACAACAGATACATACAGATGGTCTGGTAGATGAGGTTTTGTGCCAAGTCTCCAGATCCGAATCCGATGCGTTGTAGCCAATTCAGTTTGTAGAATCCCTTAGATTCCTGTGTTACAGTTGTCTGTTCCATATTTTATCCAGTCATTAAGTTTACACCTTATTATATATAGGTGCATTTATAACATTTACTTCAATTTCTCTGCGGCAAACTTGCCCATTGCCTCATATCCCTTCGGATTGAGATGCAGCCAGTCATCAGAATACTCAGCCTTAAGACGCTGAGGATCTTTTGGGTCGCGGGTCAATTCATCGAAATCGATGACCCCGTCGAACGCACCGCTCTTTCTAATCCATTCGTTCACGGTCTGGCGCATAGCCTCATGCCAGAAAGAATACCATCCGTTGCCCTTGGTTGGGGTGATGGTTCCGCCATATACCTTGATGCCTTTTGCCTTGGCTTTTGCTATCAGCACCTTGTAGCAGGCTATCAGGGTATCTGTTACATGTTCATAATTTCCTCCGCAGCAACCGATATCGTTGGTTCCTTCGAAGATGATGAGTTTATCCACACCAGTCTGTCCCAGAATGTCACGGTCGAAACGCTTCATGGCAGGTTCGCTCAATCCGCCTTCCACTACGCAGTTGCCACCGATACCAAGATTCAATACACCGTATGGCTTCTCTGCATTCAGGGCATCCGAGAGGAAATCGGTCCATCGGTTCTGATGGTTAGTGGTACTTCCACGGCCATCAGTGATAGAGTTTCCGAGGATAGCCACCACAGGAGTAGCCTTATCGGTCTTCACATCAATGGCTGAAAGATTATACCAGTGATCCACCTCCTCGCCATCATCAAAACTCTTATCCATCGGTTTAGGAGTACGATGCAAACCGTTTACTATATAAGATGTGGTACGTGAACCACGATGGGATGTTGCATTCACTGGAGTCTGCTTGCCATAGTCGATGGTAATCGTGAGGCGCTGTCCACTCTTCAAGGCATACTTCAAATCATCTGAGAAGATAGCCTTGCCAGGAGCAATGGTTACATTCTTCTTGCCATTAAACTTGAGATACTTCACGGTCTTACCATTCACAAACCAGTTGCTGTCCTTATCGGTATCTGCAATATACACCGATTTGATTTCTACCGGTTCCTTACTCTGCTCGTTGCTGAGCTTCACTCTGAGTTCCTCTCCACCAAAGGATACATGAACCACCTGTCGGCAAGAACGGTTGCTCAAGCTTTCCTTAGGCATATCCCCTTTACCAGTCCATTCCACGGCTGTCGCCCAAGAACCCTTCCACACTTTCTGTGCGAAAGCCAGGCTATTACTTCCTGCCAGCAAGAGAGCCAACGATAAAATCTTTATTGTTTGTTTAGTCATTGTTATTACATTTTTGTTAGTTACAATTCGCTATTCACGTTGCAAATGTACAAAAAACTATTGAAAGCTCTTTTATATATAGTTACCAGAACATTTCTATTTGTTTCAGGGACAAAAGAAAAAACATAAAAGATAAAGAAACAAAAGGAAACGAAACATATTATCGCATTTTTATTTGTTGCTTTCGCAGTTTTTTACTACTTTTGCAGCAACAATAACTAATAGGACTAGCAAACGACTAAGAAATATGAAGTATATAAAAAAATGCCTTGCAGCACTTATTGCATGCCTTGCCTCGCTCATGCTATGGGCTGATGGTGGCGAATTATTCACATCAGGCAAACTGTCCAGTTCGCTCATCAACTGTGTCGTACAAGATAAGTACGGATACATTTGGGTAGGTACGGAATATGGACTGAATAAGTTTGATGGTTATAGATTCACCAATTATCTGCACGACGAGAAGGATACGACATCCATCACGGACAACATCATTTCAGATCTCCTTGTTGACAAGAAAGGAGACCTGTGGATAGGTAGTGCCAAAGGACTGATGCGCTATAATTATGAAACAAACGACTTCTCCCGTCTCAATTTTCCTGATGGCAGAAAGCCACGTATCTACTCTATCGTAGAAAGTCATCGTGGAGATATTCTGCTGGGAACAGCCGGCTACGGACTTTATTCCGTAAAGAAAGCAGTTTCTACCCGACCATCTGACAAACAGTTCCTGATTAAGCAGGAAAGACAATACGCAGAGCGCGACTCTGACGTATTCTTTACCCATATCTATGAAGACCAGCACCACTACCTATGGCAGAGTAGTCACCTCTCCACCTTTACCCGATTCATCGAAAACAAGGGAAAGGTGAGCCGCAAAGACTTCAAATCGCCATACGGAGCACCAGTGGCTTTCATTCAGCATCGCCCACAAACCCTGCTCATTGTATGTATGTATGGCATCATCTATTATGACTATAAGACGGGCAGAATAGCAGATGCAGGCTACAACTTTGGCACCTACGCCAATAACGTAACCATCAATAATGCAACCTTCGACCATGAGGGAAACCTCTATATCAGTACCTCTGAGCATGGAGCATTGCAGATCAGGAAAGGCAGCAACCGGGTGGAGCAACTGGAAAGTAGCAACAGTAACTTCGATCTATCCACCGCCTTCGTCAATGACGTCATCGAAGACAAGGACAACAACCTCTGGATAGGATGCTATAAAAAGGGACTCTATCTCATCAACCAGCGCCAACAGGCATTCAACTCATGGAGTTTCTCGGCACAAAACTATATAATAGGTAGTAGTGTATCCTCTATTGCACCAGGCGATAGAGGAGAAACATGGTGTACCGTACAAAACAGTGGCGTATTCTGCTTTGATGCATCAGGCAAGATCATTGCTCATCCTCAATCACCTGCCGGAACCTGTATCATCTACAAAGACAAACGTGGCAGCTATTGGATCAGCAATGGCAGTGCTCTCTATAGCTATAATCCATATACAGGAACTTATCAGCAGAAGATCAGCTTTACAAGCGCCGGCATCTACTGTATGACCGACGACAACCGGGGAAACCTCTACATTTCGGTCTATAGTAAGGGACTATATATATATAATGTGGAAACCGGTAACGTAAAGATTCTCAATATGAGTACCCGAGGCAAAAAAGGTTATCTCTGCAACGACTGGGTTCGCAGTATGACTCTAGACCACACCGGACATCTATGGATTGGTACTGCCAACGGTGTATCCTGCCTCAATACCAGAACTCTCAGTTTCAAGGATTTCGGATGGCATAACATCCTGAAAGACAAACAGATCAACGGCATTTGCGAAGGAAAGAACGGAGAAATTATGATGGGTACAGAGAAAGGACTCTATCTCTTCGACAGAAAAAAGAACAAAGTGGCTGAATTTCCTCATGCAGACCCACTAATAGGCAAACAGACTTGCGGTATAGTAAGAGACCGCAAGGGTGACTATTGGGTTAGTACTACCATGGGAATCTGGCAGTATGATCAAAACGCTAAACGATTCATCGGTCATATCAAAGGCAACGGACTCACCACACGTGAGTATGTTTTAGGTTCCATGATGCATACATCCGATGATATGATAGCCTTCGGTACAAGCGATGGCATCACCACTTTCTATCCTAATGTGGTAAGAGCCAACAAGATGGAGATGGGTAACGTTTATCTTACCAACTTCATCATAGCCGGAAAGGCATCCAACTGTCTCAGCGACAACTTCAAGATACCATACTCAGAAAACTCATTCACATTGGAGTTCTCACTGCTCAACTATAAGAACACTGACAATATCAGTTTCCAATATCGCATCAATGGCGGCAACTGGAGCAGCACCAATGAGGGAGCCAATGCTGTATCCTTCAACAAGTTGAAGCCTGGCAATTACAAGCTGGAAGTAAGAGCCACCAGCAATGGTCAATATTCGAAGAAGCCAACTGTCATCAACATCAAGGTGTGTGACCCTTGGTATGCATCACCAGAGGCCTACCTTCTCTATTTCCTGGCTATCGCGAGCGCTGTTCTTTACGTATTCTATACTTACGAACGCCGTCGCAAAGCAGACTTAGAGGAAACCAAGATGCAGTTCCTCATCAATGCCACCCACGACATCCGTTCACCGCTGACACTGATTATGGGACCTCTCAACAAGTTGAAGAATAGAATAGAAGACCCAGAAAGCAAACAGGATATCGACACGATAGACCGCAATGCCAAGCGACTTCTGCTTCTGGTTAACCAGATTCTTGACGAGCGCAAGATAGACAAGAACCAGATGCACCTGCATTGCCAGGAAACCAACCTCAAGGAGTTCCTGCGTGGCATCATATCGCTCTACAACTTCAATGCCCAGGAGCGCAACATCACCCTGAGCCTGAAGGAAGACGAGAGTCTGAAGGAGGAAGGTAACCTGCAAGTATGGATAGACCGCATCAACTTTGACAAGGTTATTTCCAACCTTCTCTCCAACGCCATGAAATATACTTCAGACGGTGGCGACATTACGCTTATCATAGGAAAGAACAAAGAGAATGCCATCATCAAGGTAGAAGATACAGGTATCGGACTGAAGGAAGAAAAGACCGACCGTCTCTTTGAGCGCTTCTATCAAGGCAATAACAACAGCGACATTCATATCGAGGGAACCGGAATTGGTCTGAACCTCTGCAGAGCCCTCGTCAAGATGCATGGAGGAACTATCAGAGCCTATAATCGCACTGACGGAATCAAGGGTTCTTGCTTCGAGGTAAACATTCCATTGGGAAAGGAACACCTCAAACTAGAGGAGATTCTACAGGAGGACGGTACAAAAACTGCCGAATCCACCGGTAAAAGAACGCAAGCCAACCGCAATTTCAATATCCTGATAGTAGATGACGATGCAGAGATTGCACATTATATCAAGGCCGAACTGAGCGGCTGGTACCGATTTGAACATGCCAGCAACGGCAAGGAAGGTCTCAAGATGTTGCTCACCGGCAAATATGATCTCGTGATAAGCGATGTGATGATGCCGGAAATGGATGGTGTTACCATGCTCAAGAAGATTAAAGGTAACTCTAACGTAAGCGATATTCCGGTCATCCTGCTCACCTCCAAGAGCGAGGTAGAGAATCGACTGGAGGGATTGCGCAAAGGTGCCGATGCCTTCCTGGCTAAACCTTTCAATATGGAAGAGCTTCATATTCTCATAGACAATCTGGTTGACAATGTCCGACGCATCCGTGGCAAATACAGCGGTGCGCAGGGACAGAAGGCTAAGATTGAGCAGATACAGGTAAAGGGAAATAATGATGCTCTCATGGAGAGAGTGATGAAATATATGAACGAGCACCTCGCCGACCCTGACCTCAACGTTGAGAAACTGACAGAAGATGTAGGCATCAGTCGTGCCCAACTGCACCGTAAGCTGAAAGAAATAGCAGGTGTCTCTGCCGGTGAATTCATCCGTAACTTACGATTAGAGCAGGCTGCACGTCTTATCGAAGAAGGACAGATTAATATCACACAAGTAGCTTATTCTGTGGGATTTAACAACCAGACCCACTTCTCTACAGTGTTCAAGAAACACTATGGCATGTCACCAAGTGAATATGCTGAAACAAAGAGAAATGAGAAATAAACAACAAATAAAAGAAAATAAGGTTTTTTTTCGTATCTTTGCAGCAGAAACAATAATAATACAAACTAACGATCTGCAAAGATATGAAGAAATACCTTATTTTATTATTTACGGTACTTACATCACTCCATGTTTCTGCACAGAGTGATGGCTCACAGTTATGGCTAGGAAAGCAGTATGCCAACTCATGCCAAGTCATCTCACAGTTGCCCGATGATGCAACAGCCAAGATTGCCAAGCAGGAGTTGGAAAACAACTGGCGCGGCAAGAATGTTGAGCTAAAGATAGACAAGACGCTGAATCTTGGCGAGGGTTATCACCTCTATGCCCGTCCTGCACAGCAGGGCGACAACATTCAGTATGAAGCAACTATCACCGCCAGCAATCCTATCGGTTTGCTCTATGGTGCCTACGAGCTGATTCGACTTCAGAACACCGATGCCTACAACACAGGTAGCGGCAATCAACAGAACTTCAGTAAAGCTATAGATGAAACCGAGAAGTCACAAGTGGGTCTCCGCATCCTCAACCATTGGGATAATCTCGATGGCAGCATCGAACGTGGCTATGCCGGAAAGAGTATCTTCAAATGGGAAGAAATCAAACTCGGCAAAAACGGCAAGGGTGGCAGCATCAGCAAGAGTCTTCACAACCGTCTCATCACCTATGCCCGTGCCAACGCATCGCTCGGTATCAACGGAAGCGTACTGAACAATGTAAATGCATCGCCAAAGATGATGACGGCGGAATATATTAATAAGGTGAAGGTCATCGCCAACATCCTGCGTCCTTACGGCATCAGAGTGTATCTCAGCATTAACTTTGCTTCGCCTATGGCATTGGGCTATACCAAGACTGCAGACCCATTGGATAAAAAGGTACAACAGTGGTGGCAGAAGAAGGCAAAGGAGATTTATGCTGCCATTCCAGACTTTGGCGGATTCCTGGTAAAAGCTAATTCTGAAGGACAACCTGGTCCTGGCGATTACCACCGCACTCATGCCGAGGGAGCCAACATGCTTGCCGATGCCGTCAAACCATACGGTGGCATTATCATGTGGAGAAGCTTTGTATATGGTGCTAACCATAAGGGAGAAGACCGTGTAAAGCAAGCTGTCAGCGAATTCAAAGGTATGGATGGAAAGTTCCGTGACAATGTAATCCTCCAGTCAAAGAACGGTCCGCTCGACTTCCAGCCTCGTGAACCATACGCTCCTATCTTCGACAACATCAGACAGACACCTCAGATAGCAGAGCTTCAGATTACCCAGGAATATCTCGGACAGTCTAAACACCTCACCTATCTCGCCCCGATGTGGAAGGAATTCTTCGGATTCGTCAATCCAAGCAAACTGGTTGGAATCTCAGGTGTAGCCAATATCGGTGATGATGCCAACTGGTGTGGTCATCCTTTCTCACAGGCAAACTGGTATGCCTTCGGCCGCCTGGCATGGAATCCTTCGCTTACAGCCGAAGAGATTGCTCATGAATGGCTCGTACAGACCTATGAGAACCAGGACGAGAAGTTCACCAAACCTGTAGAGATGATGATGATGACTTCCCGTGAGGCTTGCGTCAACTATATGATGCCATTGGGCTTACATCATATCTTCAAGTTCGATCACCACTATGGTCCGGAACCAGATGGTTTCATCGCAAGTTATCCTCTGGAATGGTGCCCGGTTTATTATCACAAGGCAGATGCCAAGGGGATCGGTTTCGACCGCTCATCCAAAGGTACAGATGCCGTAGGTCAGTATCCGGAGCCATATCGCAGTCTGTATGACAACATCGAGACTTGCCCAGAAGAATATCTCCTATGGTTCCATCATGTAGCTTGGAATTACAAAATGAAATCAGGAAGCACCCTCTGGCAGGAACTCTGCATGAAGTACAACATGGGTGTAGCGATGGTTGAAGTATATCGCGACTTCTGGCACACCTCAGCCAAACAGTATATGAAGGGGCATGAACAGGAATGGCAACATACCGATTCATTACTCAATGTACAGTTGGAAAACGCCAAGGAATGGCGCAATACCTGCCTCAAGTATTTCCAGAACTATGTATCTTCTACAGTAGATAAGTAATAGTAGAACCCGCAGGAAAGTAATGACAAAGTGTCGTAATCTCAGATTTTTTATGAGATTGCGACACTTTTCTCGCTAAAAAGTTGTCGTAATCTCATTTTTTTTGTAACTTTGCGACAGTTTTAAGCAAAAAAGACTGATATGAAAGAGAACATCATCGGAAGAGAACAAGAGATATCCAAGCTGGAGAACTACATCTCTAGTCGTAAATCGGAGTTTATTGCCATATACGGCAGACGACGTGTAGGTAAAACATTTCTCATCAAGGAAATGTTTGAGAGACGTTTTACCTTCCGAGTTACAGGCAAAGACAATGTCTCTACCAAGGAACAACTCACCAATTTTGGCTTTGCCCTCCTTGAGCAAATGAATGTGGATACAATGCCTAAAGACTGGGAAGAAGCCTTCAGATTATTACAAAAGGCTATAGAAAATATGCCGGAAGGCGCGAAAGTCATCTTCTTCGATGAACTTCCATGGTTTGACACTCGTTCCTCTCACTTCATCAGTGTCTTGGAGCACTTCTGGAACGACTGGGCTTTCTATCGCAACGACATCAAGTTGATAACCTGCGGAAGTGCCACTACCTGGATGATAGACAATGTCATCAACTCTCATGGCGGTCTCCACAATCGTGTTACGCACAATATCCTTCTCTCACCTTTCTGCCTGAGAGAAGTAGGAGACTATTTCAAGGCACAGGGATTCAATTATGAGCGACCAGAAATCATCGAATGCTTCATGGCTGTAGGTGGAATTGCCTATTATCTCTCCCTCTTCGAAAGCGACAAGAGCGTGGCACAAAATATCCAGCAACTATGCTTTACACGTGGTGGCGAACTGACAGAAGAATTCGACCGTCTCTTCAAATCTTTATTCAAGAAAGCAGACAATTACCAAGCAATCGTAACGGCACTGAAAGATAAGGGCAAAGGCATGACGAGACAAGAACTCTTGGATGCTACGCATCTTCCCAACAACGGTAGGTTTACGAGCATGCTAAAGGAACTGGAGCAGTGCGACTTCATCCGCAGTTACAATCCTTTTGGAAAGACCAAAAAGGAATGTATGTATCAACTGATAGACCCATTCACATTGTTCTACTTCAAATTCATGCACAACAAAGGTACATTCTTTGACGACTACTGGATCAAGATGCAATCAACCAGCGAGTATGCCTCATGGTGTGGCCATGCCTTCGAGATAACTTGCCTTCATCACATCAACAATATTGTAAAAGCCCTTGGCATAGATGGTTGCATCAACATCCCATGCGCTTGGTCGTATCGCCCTACCAGCAAGACATTGGCAGACGAGGATGCCGATGAGGATTTGAAACAAGGTGCCCAGATAGACTTATTGATAGACCGCTCCGACAAGTCCATTTCCATCTGCGAGATGAAATACTGTCAGGGAGAATATGAAATCAACAAGGCATACGATGCCCATCTCATGCACCGCCTTAACATATTCAAGAAAGTGACCAAGACTAACAAGACCCTCATCCCTACCTTCATCACTCCATACGGACTATATAATAATATGTATGCAAGAAAAATAACAAGACAAGTAACAGGGGATGACTTGTTTGCATAACATAAGGTACAAAAAGTTGTACGACAACAAGGTATTCCCACTAGGCTCGACAGAGAAGTTACTTTCTAGCACCCAGAATGATACTTTCTCCAACCCGAGAAGATACGCTTTTCTTCTGAAAGATGCAAGGAATTATTGGAAAATGTTTGAGAGTGAGGGAGATAAAAAGAAAAAGGTGTATCCTCTTTAGCCTTCGATGATGAAAGGCTAGGGGATACACCTTATTAGTATAATAAATCTAAAAATTTTTGGTTAGAACTCTACTTTCGCATATCTTTGCACTTAAAAAAAGTGGCACATGTGCCAGAAATTTTAAGTAGGGGCATCTATTCGAGCCCACACGCATTTGCAGGTGATCCTTTTTTTGCAAAGATACGCTTTTCTTCTGAAAGAAGCAAGGAATTATTGGAAAATGTTTGAGGGTGAAGGAGATAAAAAGAAAAAGGTGTATCCACACTTGCCCGATGTATGGGGCAAGAAGGATACACCTTATTATATATGTATTGTATGACGTATCTCTTGAAAAGACCTATGTATCATTTTTCTTATAAAGACCTATTGCATCACTTTCTTTCCATCCTTGATGACGATACCGTGATAGCTGGAGTCAACCTGCTGACCATTGATGTTGAAAGTCTTGGCAGAACGATACTTGGCTGGAATAGCATGTATAGGAGTAATGCCGGTAGTTGTCCACGAATCATCGGCAATGCCCTCGCCTACAGAAGCCAGTTTGCCATCAGCTATGGTAAGCATATAACTGTTGGCAGTTCCCTCTGGAGTACGAATCAGACGCCAGTCAGTATCCTTGTCACACTTAGAGGCTACATACACTCTGTAATCACCATCCTTCAAGGTAGAAGGCAATTTCAGCACACCTCCAACTTTCACAGCATCACTACCGCTATTCACATAATAATAGGTAATCGCCTTATCTACATGAGCAGATTGAATTACATTCTTTACACCATCAGAAGATTCCAGAATCACAGCGATATCACCAGTGATGTTATCACCTGTCTGATTATAGATCTTAGCCGGCTGCACATTCAGCAAGGAAGCCACCTTGCTGGCTTTCAATCCTTCATCAGCATAAAAACGGGATTCATATTGAAGACAGGAAGCAGGCGAAATACCTATCAGCATATCCTGACCTTCGCTGAACTGAAATCCTGTAGGATTCAGGAGAGCAATGTCGAAGTATCCATTTCCGCCTTTTGGTCCCCATCCCCAGTTGATGTGAACCATGCCCTGCTTGTCATATCCATCAAGCACGAAGGCATGACCGCCATTTCTTTCATCATCACCCGTATAATAGATAGGACGGTTCTGATTCAATTCCGTATAGATATACTTCATCCATTCGGCAGCCGAATAGAAAGAACGATTCAGCCAGTTGATATTCTCATTATAGCAGAAATAATTGATTAAGCCATAACGCGCTTCCCTTGACATGGCACCAGAACCAGACTCAGTATATTGCATATCTACGGAAACACCTACAGCAGCCATCAGGGTTGCCACAGCATTTCCCTGCACTTCTGTATAATCTTTCTTACTTTCATAGTCTTCCAACATATTCTCCCAGTCGAAAGTGGTGTTTGCGAAATCACAACTCAGCAATCTACCATCTCCCACGGCTGGGGTAAAGCTATACTGATGGCTGCCCTTTCCCTTAATAGGATACTTGTGATAATACATAATTTGCGATAAAGCCGTAGCCACGCATCCCGAAGGATAAGCCTTGCCTTTAGAAGTTGTAGGACAAAGATTATTGAATGGTTTGTCCTGCGCCCAGAGCGTCTTGCAGAGAGGTTCTACCGCCTCCTTGAAATCGCCCGAAGGAATCACCAAAGCTCTTGTTACGGCAGAGCCTTTCTGCAAATCAGCCTTCATGGATTCAGATGCAGCACGAAGATACCATGCCAGAGAACTATTGGCAGAAGCATCGAAAGGAGAGTCTGCATAACCAATCACGGCATCGAAAGCATCATCATTGCTTACCACTACAAAGCGGCTATCATCTCCCAATACTGTATAGGTATCTGAAGCCTGCAAGAGTCTGAGCGTCAGTTCTGCCTTTCCACGAGTCTGTGACTGCATAGTCAATACCGAAGAAGCAATGGCTTGCTTCTCATCCATCGTTCTCTCTCTGGCCTCAACACCACAGAGAAAGAGAGACGCTACTAAAGCTAAAGTAAAATATCTTTTCATAGGCAAAAAAATGAAAAAAGCCAGATGGGTACTGTCCCATCCGGCTTTCTTGTTATATTATTTTAAAGAGCTGGCTTCTCGTTAAATACAAAGACATCGTCTTTTGTTCCAAAAGAACCTGTATTAGGTATGAAATGGAACATAGCCATAGATACCACGCCAGTTTCAGGATCATAAGTACCAGCAACACCAGAACCAGAGCCATCAGCAACAGCATCACCTTCGGCATTACCCATTACATAAACTGCGCCATAAGAAGGATGATTCCAAGCTGGCTGTGGAGCTACGATTACATTATTGTCCTTATCGATAGAGAATACAATATCATACTCATATCCATTCTCTGGATCAGCAGGAACCATAAACTTACCAGCACCAATCTGATAGCAAGGAGTCTGGATTTCGAAACCAAGAAAACCTGGATCTGCTACGTATGTACCACTGTAAGCCTGATAACGTGTGATGCTATAATCGAGCACGGTTGCAGCATAGTAATACTTCTCTGCATCGGTGATGGCGATACGGGTCTTCTCTGATGTACCAGCTGCAATATCGAAGTTAACCTTTACCTCAGCAGTACCCTGACCTGCAGCAAATGATACAGTTGCAGGAACGGTAAACTTCTCATTACTACTAGACAGACCTACTGTCTGAGCCTCTGTAGAATCTACACGAGACACCTTGAATGTAAAGCTCTGCTCTGCAGTTGGCAAGAAAGATTTAGCTGTAGAGCCTTCACTTACCAGGAAAGCATTACCACCCAACTCTGTCTTAGAAGTTGGAGTATATTCATATTCATCTGTACAAGAGCTCAAACCGAGGGTAAGAACACCGAGCAGTGCTATAAATGTATATTTAAAAAACTTGTTCATAACTTTTTTAATCTTTTATATAACGATTCGTGTTATTACTCTGTCCAAAGTGGATACTTACCAGATGGGTCTGGGTTGTTCCATCCCTTAAGAGCTGTATTGTTCTCTGCCTCTGTACGATAGAAAAGGAAGTTGGTTGTAGCAGGGCGGCCATTTGTGTTGATGCGAGCACCTACAGAATGGTTTGTGCCATGATAACCACGAGTCAAAGAGTAGTTCAAACGCTTCATATCGAAGAATGTGATACCCTCACCCCAAAGATCAATACTCTTCTGGAAGTAGATTTCCTTGATGATATCCTCCTTGCTTGTTGCCTTGCAAGTATATTTAGGGTCACGAGTTCTCATAAACAACTCCAGGAGTTCCTTGCCCTTCTCTGCATCCTGCTGTGCAACAGCCTCAATGCGGATGTAGTACATCTCCTCAACACGCATTACTGGGAATGCTGTAGCAGCAGCAATAGATGGAGCATCCATCTCACCCTGGTTAGGACGGAACTTGACAGATGCCATAGGAGGCATTGAAGCACCATAAGTCTTATTGACAAATGAAACCTTGTTTGCGATTGGAGAACCCGCTGGTGCTACCCACTCCAACTTACGGAAGTCGGTATCATTCAGACGATTATAAGCCAATGTATCAATTCGGATATAGTCACCAGTACCTGCACCGCAATAACCGAAGGTCTGCTCGTTACACATAAATGATATCCAGTTGACGATACCTGTAGAAACTACAACATCCTCTGATGTCTGCTGAGAGCCCCACATGAAGTCTGCCAGGTTGTTGAAACCTGTAGTGGTGTTCAGGCACTGAGCCTGAGTCATAGGCTGTACAGAAGAAGTCTTGATAGCGTTCTCTGCTGCAGCCTGAGCCTTGGCATAATCGCCTTCCCACATATAGAGACGAGCCTCCAGACCATATACGCAGTCCAAGTGAGGCAAAGTCTTCTCTGTCTTTGTGAGCTTACCGATATTCTGCTCAGCATACTCCAAATCCTCCTTGATGAATTTGATCAAGTCCTCCTTCTTAACACGAGGATTGTTACGTGCATCAGCCTCAGCCATACCCTCCTTCACGATAGGCACAGTCAAGCCAGTAACATCATTACCATCGGCATTTACACCCTTTGTAACATCTGTTGGCAAGTACTCGTACATACGACCGAGGTCGAGATAAGCGAGCGCACGGAAAGCCTTGGCAGCTGCAATGTAACCCTTCTGCTCATCAGTAGCAGTCTCCTCATTGATAGTAGAGAGAACGTTATTGGCTGTCTGGATGAACTTGTAGTAGTATGTCCAGACGAAGTTTGAACGGGCTGCATCCTGGTTGATACCCTCATTCTCTGCCCATGGAGCAAACCAGTCGTAACCAGAGCCTGGTGTTACGAAAGGCTCAGTCAATGTGGCACGGATACGGATCATTGATCCGTAACCGAAGTTGAAGTGGTAGTTGTTTGGTGTATAGAATGTCTCGTTCAAGTTGTTGAAGAACGCTGGCATTGCCATCACCAATCCTTCTACGGCTGCAGCAGACTGGCTAACCTGCTCAGATGTTGCAATATCGGTAGGCTGGGTCTCGTCGATACATCCAGTGAATGTAGTAAGACTTGCAAAGGCCAAACCTACACCTAAGATTGAATTCTTTATCTTAATCATAATTGTATTCCTATATTATATAAGTTTAGAATGTAAGTGTGATACCACCAGTGATGGTACGTACGCCTGGATAATAAGAAGCGTTGGCAGCTGTCAAGCTGGTACGTGGGTCGAGACCCTGACGCTTTGACCATACCCATACGTTGTTAGCCTGAGCGTAGATGCGCAAGTTGCTCAAGTTGAGCTTGCTGATCCATGCCTTAGGGAAGGTATAACCCAAGTTGATGTTCTGGAGACTCAAGTAAGAAGCGTTTGTCAAGAAACGGTCTGACTGAGAAGCCATATATGTATCACCATACTGCAGACGTGGGATATTGCTGTTCTTGTTCTCAGGAGTCCAAGCCTTCAGGATATCCTCGTGGAGAGCCATACCACGCATAGACTTACCGCTTGCGCTCATTGCACTAGCATAGTCGTTATCGTAAATCTGACCACCGATCTGATACATGAAATCTACAGAGAAGTCGAAGCCCTTGTAAGAAACGCTTGTTCCGAAACCACCGAATACGTCTGCCAAAGCTGTACCACACAAGTAGTAATCAGACTCTGAAGAGTTCTTGGTTGTGGTCTGACCAGTAACATTACCATTCTCATCCTTCACATTCTTGTAATAGAGAGCCTCACCAGTCTCATGATCTACACCAGCATACTTGTGGAGGTAGTAAGTGTACATAGGCTCACCCTCACCGATGAAGTAACCACCGTTAGTATATCCCTGAACACCATCAACAGTCAAAGTCTTCTTTGCATCTGGCAAATAGCTTACGTAGTTGTGGTTGTAAGTGATATTCATATTGGCACTCCAGACGAAGTCTCTTGTACGGATGATGTCACCGTTCAAGGTCAACTCAAGACCATTGTTGATCATATCACCCACGTTGTCATAGTAACCGGTGTAACCGAATGACTGTGGCAATGAGAAGTTGAAGAGCATATCTGAAGTCTTACGAGAATAGAACTCGAAAGTACCGCTCAAACGGTTCTTGAACAATCCGAAGTCAACACCAACGTTGAACTCACCAGTTGTCTCCCAGGTAATCTTTCTGTTACCATAACGGCCTACAGGAACCAGAGATACAGAACCATTAGAGTTCACGATATCGTAGTTGGTAGAATAGTGGTAGTAACCCAAAGAAAGACTCTCGATGTTATCGTTACCTACCTGACCATAGCTTACCTTCAGTTTCAAATCATCAACCCAATCTACATTGAAGAACTTCTCCTTGTTGATTACCCAAGAAGCACCCAAAGAATAGAAGGTACCCCAACGGTTCTCCTTTGCGAAGCGTGAAGAAGCATCGCGACGGAGAGATGCATCGAAGAAATAGAGGTCATTGTAGTCGTACTGTACACGACCGAAGTAACCCTCGTTGTTATACTCACGGGTATAGGAGTTAGTAGAGTTCAACAACACAGCACCAGCCAACTCATCGTTAGAAGGGCTATACTGATTGCTCTTGCTACCATAGAGGTAAGCATAACTCTGGTTGTAGTACTCATGACCGAGCATCAAAGCTACAGAGTGCTCACCGAACTCATGAGCCCAGTTCAAACGCTGCTGCAGGTTATAGTTGAAGTATCTTTCATGATACTTGTAAACCATACCATTAGATGATGCATACTGACCGAAGTAAGGGTTTGTTGTGCTTGTTGTACGATACTCATCTACATAAGCATTGTTGATAGATGTGAAGGTAACATCCAAAGGCAAGCGAACCTCTACGGTACCCTGCATATTGAAGTTGTTTCCTTCTATCTTATACTTGTCAAGCTGATTAGCAGCAAGAGGGTTAGACTGTGCAATATAAGCACGCTTCTGACCATTGATAGACGCATCACCATAATCATACAACTTTGTACCACTAGCCTCGTGCATCATGATGTTGCCCTGAGCGTCGCGGATATAAAGAGGATAGATAGGAGCCATTGCTACGAATGCGAACACGTTGCCAGCTGAACCAGATGAACCCTCATCACCCACACCTGACTGATTGTTGGCATAGTGAGCGAAGTTGACATTAGCACCAACCTTCAACCAATCCTTGATCTTGTACTCTGACTTCAAACGAGCAGAATAACGCTCGAAACCAGAACCGAAGGTAATACCCTCATTGTTCAAGTAGTTGAAAGAGAGCATAAAGTTACCCTTCTCATTAGCACCCTGTGCAGAGATGTTATACTCCTGGCGGAGGCTATTGCGGAACATGGCATCTACCCAATCATCAGCTGTAACATAATACTGCTGACCATTGTTAGATACTACGCGACCCATTGTAGCATTAGGATTCATCTTGCCGTTGGTACCAATCAGCACCTCACCTGCAGGAGTCTGGAATACGCTCATACCCAAACCGAAAGCATTGTCTGCAGTCAGGTTCTTGTTAGCCCAAAGGTTTGCATTATTTGCATCATACTTCAAAGTATTCAAAGCATAATTGTTCAATGCAGTGTACCAAGTCTCGTAGTAACCAGCAGCATTGTTGATATACTTGTAATCTGGCACTGCGCGAGAGTTAGAACCCCACTTAGCATCGAATGTAATAGAAGAAGAACCTGTCTTACCAGTCTTGGTTGTAATCATCACAACACCATTGGCACCACGTGCACCATAAAGAGCAGCAGAAGCTGCATCCTTCAATACGGTAAGGCTCTCAACATCGTCCGGGTTGATAGTGTTCATATCACCGTCATAAGGCACACCATCAACAACAATCAATGGGTCTGTACTAGCATTGATAGTACCGATACCACGAATACGAATCTTTGAGCTCTCGCCTGGACGACCAGAAACCTGAGTCATCTGTACACCGGCAACCTTACCCTTCAAAGACTCAACTGGGTTAGAAACCTGAGCCTTACCAATTTCGCCAGCACCTACTACCGCAGCAGATCCTGTGAAGCTGAACGCTTCTGAGTACCGAAGGCAACGACCATCACCTCATCAAGGCTATGCTCGTCTGGATCAAGAACAATCTTCATGTTATTACCTGCCTTAACATGAGCAGGATTCATACCGATGTATGTGATTTCCAGCTTAGCTCCGGCAGGAGCGTTCAATGAGAAGTTACCATCAATGTCGGTAACTGTACCTGTGTTAGTGCCTGCAACCTTGATAGAAGCACCGATAACTGGGCTTCCGTCCTCAGAAGAGGTCACGTGACCAGAGATTTGACTTTGTGCAAAAGCCATGCTCGTACTGAGAGCAAGGCCTGCAACTACTGTCATGAGTCTTTTTTCCATAAATCTCTCTCGTTTTAAATAAATGAATATATAATGTTTATAATTTCTTTCTCTCTACTTTTTCTTATATGATCACTCACAAGGAGTTATCATCATCTTTTTGCCCCCTCCTCTTGCCCCGAGGTGGAGATTTACGGAGAAAAACGGCGATTTTTCACAATAAAGCTATTGGAATTAACAGGATGTATCATACCTTTGGGTATATTTTCGTAAAATCTTTATTTTTAATCATTTAAACATTTAGGTTATGGCGTATTTCAAGTTAGAATTCGGTTTCGGAAGAAGTAAGAGTGAGGGTAAGATTTCTGATTCTGCGAATCAGGCAGATGAGCAGGATGTGTTGGAGATTCCTGGATGGGACTTCGTGAAAGGTGAAGTGGAGAGGGCAAAACAGGAAGGACGTTTTAAAGTTGCCAGTAATTATCTTACTGCTGCCCGTTCCTTTACAAAGTTCATTGGTAGTGACAACTGGCTTTTTTCTGATATGACGGCAGAAAAGCTGGATAGCTATCAGCGATGGCTGCTGGGGCGCAATATCTGCCTGAACACATGCTCTGCTTATATGCGGGCTTTGCGGGCTATGCATCATCGAGCATTGCCGGTTCTCAATGCTGCTCCATTCAGTAAAGTGTTTACGGGGAGGACCAAGACCGAGAAACGTTGCATCTCACAATCAGAAATTCTGCAGCTCAAAGCCTTGCCGCTACAGCCTGGAGGTTCTCTTTCCTTCGCTCGCGACATCTTCCTGTTTTCTTTTTATGCGATGGGAATGCCTTTTGTGGATATTGCCTATCTCAAGAAAAGCCAATTGAGAAACGGATGTATTTATTATGCCCGGCATAAGACAGGACAGCAGATACAGGTAGCACTATTGCCTGCGATGCTTGAAATCATCATGCGATATGAACAAAGAGATTCAGAATTTGTCTTTCCGATACTTTCTGACAAGGTAAAAGATTCAGTTTCCTCACCATCTGTTTCTGCCCAACTGCATCGTCAATATACGGCTCGATTGCGCCAGTACAACTACAATCTGCATCAATTGTCTAAGATGCTGGGGCTGGCTAAACCCTTATCTTCTTACGTGGTTCGTCATTCATGGGCAAGCATAGCTTATCTTCATCATCTGGACATCAGCTTGATAAGCAAGGCTTTGGGACATACCAAATCTTCAACCACCTTTATCTATATAAAAAGCCTTTTTGATTCCGACTTGTTCGAAGCAAACCAGACTTTGATGGAAGATCTGGGGTTATAGTCCAGCCGGCAAGTAGCTCCTTTCGTTTATTGCCTGGTTACGGCAAGATATTGCCCTTTGCCAGGGCAATATCTTGCCATTGCCAGGCACGAAACGATACGTCGGGAGGAAGAATTCTTCAGAACTGCCATCTGTGATTTGGAATATGGTTTGCTGCCAGAGCCGTTTTGCTCGTAAAAATCCTACTCTCGATTTCACTCTTCACTCTTCACCAAATCGCCTGAAACCCCGATAAACACAGGGCTTCCGAGCGGTGAAGAGTAATAGGGCACTCTTCACAACTCTTCACCGCTCTTCACCTTATGTAAGAGGATAAACGCTGAGCCGCTTACTTATCACGAAGCTCGGTCATCATTGATGACCAGCGCTGGTCTTCAATGATGGCTGAAGCAGGGAGTAAGGAATGATCTCGGAGCCTCAAAAAATACAGGGTGAAGAGACGTGAAGAGTGGTGAAGAGTGCCTTGTTGCTCTTCACACGCGCAATCTTCTTATATACAGTTGGTTATGCTGTATTTGTGAAGAGTGAAGAGTGTTTTTGAAAGTATCTCTCTATTCATTAAACTCAGCAAAACTCCTTCGGAAAATGTGAGAGATTGGGCAAAAAGTCCTTAGGAAAATGTGAGAGATTGCCGCAAACTCCTTCGGAAAATGTGATTTTTCATTCGTAATCATTTGATTTTTAGCTTCTTTTGTAAAAAGGCTGATAATTGCCCAATTGGTCTCTCCGAACCTGTTTCCTGCCATACGATAGAAATGAGGATTCTAAGATGCTGAATATTCCTCTCTATATGCTCTTTGTTCTCGGAAAGGAGCTGGAGACTGAAAGCTAGAATTTTAAAAATGCTTAAAAAACAAGCATTTTCCAACATTCCCCCGAAAAATGTGTAGAAAAACTCCATTATTCCCCCGAAAAATGTGTAAATTTGCACTGTTATTCCCCCGAAAAATGTGGGAGCATCTAGGAGGATTCCCTAGAAAAATGTGTAAAAAGGAGCTAGAATTATGGAAAGAACAAGTATTAAGGAACTGGTTAAATGGAAGGATAGTTCTCGGCGCAAACCCCTTGTAATAGAGGGCGCAAGACAGGTAGGAAAGACTTGGCTTGTAAAAGAGTTTGCACGTCAAAACTACAAGCAGTTGGCTTATGTCAACTTTGAAAACATGAAAGTCTTGCAGAATGTCTTCATACAAGACTTCGACATAGACAGAATTGTCACAGCCATTGGGGCTGCGACGCATGTAACATGTACGAAGGGCGACACCCTTATTTTTCTAGACGAGATACAGGCTGCCCCCAATGCTATCACATCACTCAAGTATTTCTATGAGAATGCTCCAGGCTACCATGTAGTGGCGGCAGGCTCCTTGCTCGGCATCGAACTTCACAAGGGGGAATCGTTTCCCGTAGGTAAGGTACAATTTCTCAGTTTATATCCTATGAGTTTCGTGGAGTTTGTCATGGCGATGGGTGAAAACGGATTGGCTCAATTCTTGCAAAACAAGGACTGGGACATGATCAATGCCTTTGCTCCTAAATACCAAGAATTGATCAGATATTACTATTATGTAGGTGGAATGCCCGAAGCAGTGCTCAGCTTCAGCCAAAACCGGGATTGGAAGGAAGTTAGGATGATACAAAACGAAATATTGAAGAGTTATCAAAGAGATATATCCAAGCATGCCCCTTTGGAGATTGTGCCTCGAATAACAGACATTTGGAATTCGATTCCTGCACAACTGAGCAAAGAGAACCGCAAATTTATCTACGGATTGGTGAGAGAGGGAGCTAGAGCCAGAGAGTATGAAATAGCCCTGCAATGGCTTCAAGATGCAGGACTTATATATAAGGTATATAATGTGAAGGCTCCGCGCATCCCGCTGAAGAGCTATGAAGATCGTGCCGCCTTTAAGATATTCCTGCTAGATGTGGGACTGCTGGGAGCGATGGCTCGCCTAAAGACCACAACCGTCATTTCGGGCAACGATATTTTTACGGAATTCAAGGGAGCCTTGACTGAACAATATGTGATGCAGCAGCTATTGCTCAGCTACGAACCATACTATTTCTCTAAACCGAAGAGTACACAAGAGATAGATTTCCTGATAGAAGACGAAGAGGGCGAGGTGATTCCGATAGAAGTGAAAGCGGAGACGAACGTGAAAGCTAAGAGTTTGCGTCAATTTGTAGAGGATAACCACCCGCAAGCCGCTTATCGCATCTCGATGAATGATTACAGACCAGAAGACTGGGTAACCAATATCCCTCTCTGGGCTGCCGAATCCCTCTAAGCTCTCCCTCGCAGTCTCCCCATCCCCATCCTCGTACCCCCATTTTCCTTTATAAAGGAAGAAAAACCATAAGATATTTCCTTTATAGAGGAAACTTTTCCCGAAAAACTTTCCCCTATAAAGGAAACTTTCTTTAAACTCCTTCGGAAAATGTGAGGATTTGTCGAAAACTAGAATATGGAACGGGCGACGGTTTTTATATGAACTGTCGCCCGTTTCTTTACATTTTATAAGAAAAAGTGCATAAAAACCGGATATTTATAACAAAATGCAGGGTGAAGTGCAACTTTTTCTGAAAAAAGTTTGGTGGTTTCCTAAATAATGCTTAATTTTGCACCCGATTAAAAATATTCTTTAAAATTAAGTAAGTTTTAGACTTACAGACCCTTATATATATAAGGTATAAAAAGCGAACTCCTCCACCTCGGGGCAAGAGGAGGGGGCAAAAAGATGATGATAACTCCTTGTGAGTGATCATCTAAGAAAAGTTGAGAGAAAGAAATTATCCTTAATTCCGCAACACTATAATTTAACTTTATTTATAAGTTCCTGAGCAACAAAAAGTTGCCCAGGATTTTGCCGTGTCAGATTTTTCACTTATCTTAGTGTTGCAATTAGAAAACAAGCGAAAATCGTAACAAGACATGGCAAAGGTACAAATAAAATCTGAGAAACTCACACCTTTTGGAGGAATTTTTTCAATCATGGAGAAATTTGACTCCATGCTTTCACCCGTTATCGACTCAACACTGGGTCAGAGATGCAGCAGTATCATCGGAT